>JBAYDQ010000009.1:0-10601 GCA_041668145.1 Bacilli bacterium
AGATGTTCAGTATCTATTACTCTACATTCGGTATAGAAATGGTGAATACATTCCGCCAAATCATGGATGTAGTTTGTAATCTTATAAGGGGCTCTTTCCTTAGCAGCTTCCAACACAGCGGAAGGAAAAGAAACTAAATGTTTTAATAAAGCCATTTCACTTTCTTTTTCCAATTGAGAAGCTTCGATATCAAACGCGATGTTGTGGCCTTGCTCAAGAATGGAGCATAGACGAGCATGAGCGTATTGAGCATAATATACTGGATTATTGGAACTCTGTTCAACGGCTAGATCCATATCAAAATCTAGATGGCCACTTGCGGCGCGCATAGCGAATAAATAACGAGTTGAATCAACGCCAACTTCTTCAAATAGTTCACGCAAAGTAATAGCGTTTCCGGTGCGCTTTGAAGCTTTCATTTCTTGACCATCTTTGATGATGCGAACCATTTGGATGAGTTCAACCTCCAATGTATCAGCTGAATAACCATGCATCATCAAGGCGCTTTTCATTCGATTGATATAGCCATGGTGATCAGCTCCTAAAACATCAATCAATAAATCGAATCCACGAGATTTCTTATTAACATGATAAACAACATCAGGAATGAAATAAGTGTAATCACCATTGCTCTTTTGAATAACCCGATCTTTATCATCAAGATAATCGCTAGTCTTAAGAACTAAAGCTTTACCGTCCTGATAAATATGTGGTTTCAAAAATTCAATTTCTTTTTCGACCGCCTCATTGCTTCTGATTTTTAATTCGCTTGAAAAAACATCAAAAGCGACTCCGAAATCTTTCAAATCTTTTTTAATCTTTTCGAGTTCAAGGAAAGTACCTCTCTCTCTAAAGAAAGAGATAGGATCACTCATCTTTAAGACGTCTTTTCCGTCTTCGTTTAAAATAGTGGTCGCAATAGTTTTAACATCTTCACCATAATACCCATCTTGTGGCATTTCAAAAGGCAAACCAAGTTGCTCTTTGTAACGGGCTTCAATTGATTCCGCCAGATGAAGAATCTGACTGCCGGCATCATTGATGTAATACTCACGAGTGACATCGTATCCAGCAAAGGAAAGGATGCGGCAAATCGAGTCGCCGATGGCGGCGCCACGAGCGTGGCCAACATGCAAATCACCAGTGGGATTAGCGCTGACAAATTCGACATTGATTTTAAAATTTTTCTTTTCGCCTTTACCGAAATTATCGCCGTCTTCAATAATTTTTTTGACAATTGCTTGAAGCGAATCGTTTTTGATAAAAAAGTTGATAAAACCTGGTCCAGCAATTTCGATATTTTCAATGCCTTCCATATCAATATTTTGAATAATATCATTAGCGATATCACGAGGAGATTTATTAAATAGACGGCAATTTTTCATGGCAATATTAGTAGCGTAATCGCCATGGGAAACATCACGACTATGTTCGATAACAATGTCGCTAAGATTAATATTCTTTCCTAATTTTGAGAAAGCTTTTTGCAGTTTGAGTTTTAAATTTTGTTCAATATTCATATTCTAAACACTTAATTATACTTATACATTTGTATAAGGCAAGCTTATTTTTCCAACAAAAGAACAATCGATTCGGCTTTAACGGCCTTTTTTTGTCCAATTGCATCTAGCTTTTCGTTCGTTTCCGCTTTGATTGAAACATTGGTTATGTCAGTTTTCAAAAGACGAGCAACATTAAGTCGTATTATAGATTTATAGGCACTGATTTTGGGTTCTTCTAGATGGATAGTGATATCGATATTGCCAATCTTGTACTGTTTTTCATTCATTATTTCATAAATTCGATTAAGGATAAGGGAACTACTCATACCTTCTGTTTTTTGATCATTATCAGGGAAATATTCACCGATATCACCGAGAGCCAAAGCTCCTAAAATTGAATCGGCAACGGCATGATAAACAACATCACCATCAGAATGAGCGAGTTCACCATATGGAGCAGGAACAATAACACCAGCTAAAATCAATGGGCGATTCTCAATTAATTGATGAATATCACTAGCAAAACCTATTCTCATCTTATTTCTTTCCTGACACATTAAATTTAAAAAACATGATATCTCCATCTTGTGGATAATAACTTTTTCCTTGCGTTTTCAATTTGCCCGCATCTTTGACAGCGCTTTCACTTCCAAGGGTGTGGATATCTTCATAACGATAAACTTCAGCGCAAATAAATCCCCTTTGAAAATCAGTATGAATAATACCAGCACATTCCGGAGCAGACATCCCGTTTTTAAAGGTCCAAGCTCGACACTCATCGCTTCCGACAGTAAAGAAAGTGGAGAGATTTAATAGTTTATAAGTTGCTTTAATAACTCGCGAAAGTCCTGATTCTTGAACATTGAGTTCTTCTAAAAATGACAGTTGTTCTTCCTTTGGAAGATTAGATAATTCACTTTCAATTTCACAAGAAACAGGAATGACTTCATTCTCTTCTTCATGAGCGCGCTTCACCACTTCTTGATAGAATTTTGAATTATTGAGATTGCTTAAGTCAGTTTCGCTGACATTAGCGACATAAAGAATGGGTTTCTTTGTTAAGAGATGATAATTATTTTTGCAAAATATTTCTTGTTCTTCAGAAAAATTCACCATGCGAGCTGGTTGACCCTTTTCCAAAGATTCCTTTAGCAAAGACAAAATGCTCATTTCGAAAATAGAATCCTTATCTTTCATAATACGGGCTTTGTTTTCGATTTTCTCAATTCTCTTTATGACCGTATCATAATCAGCCATAACGAGTTCCAGATTGATAACATCAATATCGCGTATTGGATCAACACTGCCTTCGACATGAATAATATCAGGGTTCTCAAAGCAACGAACAACTTCAACAATGGCATCGCATTCACGAATGTGAGCTAAAAATTGATTGCCAAGTCCTTCGCCTTTTGAGGCGCCACGAACTAATCCAGCAATATCATAAAATTCCATTGTGGCGGCTATTTTTCTTAATGGTTTAAATAAATTGGTGAGAAAATCAAGTCTCTCATCAGGAACGGCAACCACTCCTGTGTTTGGATTGATGGTCGCAAACGGATAATTTGCGGCTTCGACATGAGAATTAGTGATAGCGTTAAAAAGCGTTGATTTTCCAACGTTTGGTAGTCCCACAATTCCTGCTTTTAAACCCATAATGATAATACCTACATTTAGCGTGTATATTATATACGCGCATTAGGAAAAAACAAAGTCATGTTTACCTTTCTATAGCAACAAGAGGGGATAATGAAGAAATATTTTTCCCGATAAAGAGTGTGGAAATAAAAGATATTAAGAGTGCGAGCATAAACATCCATAAAAATGAAATGGGATTAAATGAAAAAAGCCATGAAGAATCCAAAAAATGAGCAATTTCAAAAGAGATGAATCCATTGATAATAAATAATTCCAAACTTGAAATCACAAAAGAGATAAAACATGTTATAACATTGTTTACATAAAGGAACTTTTTTGCCTCTTTTTTATTTACACCAAGACAGCGAGCCAGTCCGATGTCTTTTTGATTTTCAAAAATATAGAGGTGATTGCAAATCGCCAAGAGCAATATAGAGATTAAAAAGGCAACTGAAGAGAATAAAGTGATGATTATCTGCAAATAAAAACACATCTCATTGATACTTTCATTGATATCAGCCATCGGATTAATGATGACATAATTAGGAAAAGCTTGTGACAATTGGCGAACAGTTTCATCACTTTTTGATCTATTTACAACATCAAATGACATAGTCGTAATTCCTAAATCAAAGATGCTAATTCCGAGACGCGATTGAAAGAAACCTATTGTCCAATATGAATCATGGTAGATAATATTTTTGGGCGAATCAATCACACCAACAACCTTAATAATTTGATAAGAAAAATCACGAATCGTTTTTCCGTCATTATTCACTCTTTCGCGGGTCGTAAAAGCTATGTATAGATTTTTATTTAAAACGCTTAAACTATCAAATAATTGTAAAGCCATTCCACTGGAGATAGCAATTTCATCAAGATTTTCAGGATTTCTTCCTTTCATAATTTTTCCTTGAAGCGGTTGAAACGAAACACCATGATTAATGTTTTGTGCATAATGTCCAGATAAGACATCATGAGGAAGTTCAATTGATCCACTTGCTGATGCATCAAGTGTCGAAATTGTATCAATAGTGGCGTTTAATGAATCTTGACTAAAAGAGAAGTAAATGGGGCGAGCAAAACCAATCATCAATGAAGTTGGAAAAGCCACATATGAACCAGATGAGGCATAAACTATGTCATTGATGTTAGAGGAAGCATCAAGAAAAAATGAAGCATACCTCAAAGGAAATGATTTTATTGTTTTGGCAAAAAATAGAACTCGGCTTCTTTGCGAGATCGGAACATCTTTATATAGCCATGGAAAGTAAGTTAGATTGCCAATTTCGAGAAGATATGAATCTAGTGTCGGTGAAAAATAGGCATGGTGAATAAATTCATCTGGATTTCCATATGTTTGAAAATAATAGATTTTTCTCATCGTCCAAGGAGGTGTGCCTATTTCATCTAATGAATCGATAACGGGGAAGCGCATCATTGTTTCAAACATATACTCATTCCATAGGTGATCACTATGATAAATTCCTGGTTGATTCTCTAAAATAAAACCTTTCATTGAAATTAGTTGCTGATCCGTATATTGCCAGTCATAATTGGCAAAATCAAAGTAGAACGGCACTGTTTTTGTTAATAAATAGTTTGATAAAGATGAGACGGTTCTTTCAATTTTCAGAGAATAACAAATATCTTCAATCATTTTAATGGTTAAACCAAAAACAACTTCATCATCGGCTAGATTGCTAATATCTTGAGGATAAATATCGCCGTGATCTAAATCGAGCCATTGAAATTCGCTTATACTTCGCGCGCTAATTCCGTCAATTTCATAGTGATATGGATTATCGGCCACAACCAATTCATTATGATCTTTGAACATACTTTCAAAACTATTATAGTAGGTTACTCCAATGTCTTGGATATATGGAGCAAATTCTTTCGCAATTGTCGATGCTTCATAATAACTACCCGCATATCTACCATATAATGATGGGGTTGTATCTTTTAAGGAAATCATAATCTTTTCTTCACCCATCAAAGATGAATATGAGGCTTTAATGTTTGCGGAAATTGAAGTAGATAAGCAGAAGGAAATTCCAATTCCAATTAAACCAAATGATGTGACAATTTCAGTAATGATATTTCGCCATGGTCTCTGCTTTATTAGTGATAAGGAATGATGCACGAGAAAGGAAAAAGGAATGGATGATTTTTTATTTGTGCTTCTATTTTTACAAATCGGTAAATACTGGCTATGTTGGTGTTTATTTTGGTGACGGATTTGGCAAATTCGACCATCTTTCATTTCCACTATCTGATCAGCATATCTATTCATCAAAGTTTGATCGTGAGAAACGATAACGACTAATGATTTTAAAGAAATTATTCCCAAAATAGTCATGATATCTTCAGCGTTTTTACTATCTAAACTACCAGTTGGTTCATCAGCTAATATGATTTTTGGTTCATTGATTAAGGCTCGGGCAATTGCCACTCTTTGCTTTTCTCCACCACTCATTTTTTTAACGAGTTGTAAACTCTGATTTTTAAGACCGACAATGTTCATTAAATCTTGGCATTTTCTTCTTTTTCGATATTTCTTCTCATTGCTCATGATTTCAAGTGGAAGAAGTATATTTTGCATCACTGTTTCATTTTCATAGAGTTTAAAATCTTGGTAGACAAAGCCAATATTTTTTAAGCGATATTCATCTTTATTATTTGCTTTCAATGTTTTCAAGCGTTGACTATCGATATATATTTCACCTTCGTAGTCAATTAATCCGGATAAGCAATTCAATAGTGTTGTCTTTCCACATCCGGACGGACCCACAATCGCCACTAAACCATATCGTGGCAATTGGAGATTAATGTCTTTAATCACAGGATTATCTTGGTAAGATTTGGTCAATTTTTCAATATTAATCATTCGTCTGATAATTCCTTTTTCAAGGCAACTTTTTTAGACATTAGAATCGGTAAAATGGTCGAAACAAAGCAAATGAAAAAAGTGCCGATGATGAAGAGAAGAGGAAATAATAAAGGAATATTACAATAGGTCCGAAAAGGAAGAACAATCATCTCTTCAAAAGATGTCCATCTCTTGAGAATAAAATTAATAATCAGTGCCAAAGGAGAAGATAAAATAAAAGCGATTGATAAACTAATCAATCCCACAATTGTGCTTTCATTTAAATAAAGATTAATTAAGTCTTCTTTTGAAGCTCCCAAGCATGATAATATAGCACTTTGTTTTTTATCTTCTGAGTAAGAAGCAAAAGTGATAATTCCCAAAATTAAAGCAGTCCCCATTAATACTAAAATTAGAAAAACTTCCATTCCGGCCGTCGCGGCGTGAATGAGATTTAGTAAGGCATTAGAAATAATGAGAGATGGACAAGTTATTTTTAATGGTTCCTCAAGTAGATCGATATCATTTTGTATCGCCTTGATATGACTTATATCTTTCATGAAAAGACGATAAGAATATGATGATAAACTCTCCGTGTCACCACTTGCTATAACCGCATCCGACCATGTTATCTCTCTATGTAAATAGTTTGATAAATTTGGGAGATCTAAAAGTGACAAGTAATCATGCAAGGCTCGATAGGAATAATAAATTTTGGGAGTAGCTAAAAAATCTAGTTCTTCACAAACTCCTAAAATTGCGAGATTTTTTTCATAAACAAAATGATCTGAGATACTCGGATGTATTTCATCGTCAGCATAATAATGATAATCAAAAGTTGATGTAACACTAATTGCTGATGTTTGTTTCTTTTCTAACAGCTCCCAGGCTTTTTCGTTTACTATCACCTCCCCAATATTGTCTTGAGAGGGAAGGCGCCCAGAAATAATCAATGATTTATCAAAAACATTCTCAACAAATGAATAGACGGGAACATAGGAAAAATTATCCAGTATATTGTCATCGGCAGAGAATGTGATGTTCGCTAATAAGGCATCATAGTTTTGTTCGATGTAATAATTCATTAATAAGGGAGATATCTCCTTTATTTCATCTTTTGACGGCCGCAGTGTTTGAACCAACGAAAGAGGTGAACCTTCGATATCTTTCTTTATCTCTTTGGAAAGAGTGAGAGATCCATAATCGAAATGTTTCATCGTTTCATGATTAATTGAATTGGACGCGCCATTCGAAAAACCAACAATCAGCATGCTTGATGATAAGCCAATGATTAATGATGAGATAGCAATAATATTTCTTTTTCGGCGACCTAGGAAATTGGTTTTCGTTATTTTATTTATCCAGACATTATTAGTCTTTTTTGTTCGCTCTTTAACCAAAGGCGTACCATTGTTTTCCTCAATGATAATTTTATTATCAATTAATCTCCCATCTTTAATGGTGATGATGCGATCAGCATATTGACGGACTAATTCATTATTATGTGAAACGAGCAAAACTAGTCTAGTTTGACTCGCATTTTTTAACATTTTCATCACAATATGAGAATTTTGGCTATCAAGAGCGCCTGTTGGCTCGTCGGCTAAAACAATTTTTGGATTATTAATTAAAGAGCGTAAAATAGCTACTCTTTGTTTTTCGCCACCACTTAGATTGCGACATTTTCGTTCATAGAGATTCGAAGAAAAATTGATACCTTCTAATAATAAAAGAGCATCTTCTTTGGCGCTTTTGTATTTTTCCCCGCTGATAAGCATCGGCAACATAATATTAAAGAGAACCGATTCTTTTTCTAAAAGATGATAATGTTGAAAAATAATTCCGCTATCTTTATTGCGGTATTGTCGCTTTCGTTGAGATTTGAAACGAGTGATGTCATGGTTATTTAAATAGATATTTCCTGAATCAGGGCGATCCAATAAACCCACCATATTGAGAAGAGTGGATTTGCCACTTCCCGATTTACCATTGATGGCTACTAAGCCAGAAGATGGCAAAACAATAGAAAAATTAGCCAAGGCGTAGCGTTTTTCTTGCTCATGAATGAAATAAGTTTTATTAAGATTATGCAATTCAAGAAATGACACAAAAAACCTCCTAAATAAAAGGAGGTCAACAATCGCAATAAATGAGAATTTATTTTAGAAAATAAGAGAGGACATAGTAAGCGATATTTAATCCCGCTGCTGAGGGGACCATCATCATTGAGTTAAGATGAGCGCCATCTTTAACTGGCATTTCTTTTGACATTGCTGCCATGATTTGATTGGTTTCAAATCCAGCTTTTCGCAATTCATAACGATATTTTTTTGCTAGTGGATCCATCGTTGTTTTATCTAATCGCGTAATAATGACTTTGGAAGGATCAAGGCGATTTGCCATTCCCAAGGAAACAATGAGAGGAATATTTTTGCTTAGAGCGTATTTGGATAATGCAACCTTAGCAGGTACATCATCGATAGCGTCAACAATGAAATCAATCTTAAATTCATCAAAAACATGGCAATTCTCGCTTGTTATTCGCAGATTGATGATAGAAATGTCGGCTTCACTATTAATTGATAAAACACGATCTTTTGCCACGCTGACTTTATCTTCACCTTGACGACTCGTGGTATAGATTATTTGACGATTCATATTGGAAGAATTAACAACATCGTCATCGACGAGAAGAAAATGTTGAAAGCCACTTCTCGCGAGAGTTTCAAGAGCGGTGCCACCCACTCCCCCTAATCCTACGATAGCAATTCTCTTACTTTGAATAGTGTGAAAATTATCTTCACCGATTAAACCGACTGTTCTCTGATATTGTTCATTTTCCATTTTTTATAATTGCCTTTACTAATTCTTCTCCGGAAATAAATTCTTGACTATCAAATTGATGCTTAAAAAAAGTCACTTGTCGTTTAGCGTAATTTCGCGTTCTTTGTTTGATGAGATTTCGGCACTCATTTAGAGACATTTTATGAGCTAGATAATCAATGACTTCCTTATAACCAATCGCTTGAGAAGCAGTGAGAGAAAGATGATATTTTACTAATAAATCTTCCACTTCTTTAACGAGTCCAAGATCAAACATTTCATCCACTCTTTTGTTAATATTCTCATAAAGCTCAACTCGTGGAGGATTAATGAAATAAATACTCACATCAGGATAGATAATCTTATGTTCTTGTTTTTGAATATTTTCACTTTTATTTTTTCGATTGGTACGAGCAATGGAAATGGCGCGAATGACTCTTTTACGATTATTAGGATGAAGACTTGATAAAGATTTTTCATCGAGAGATGTTAGTAAATCCCACAATTCTTGATTCGATAAATGATCTAAATCACTCGTATCATCTGGTTCGTGATCTTCGAAATTATAATCATAGAGAGAAGCGCGAATATATAAACCCGTTCCCCCCACGACGATAATATTTGTATATCTCTTTTTTAAAGAATCAATTGTTTGACGAAACAACTGTTGGTATTCCTTGACGGAAAAAGATTGGTCAGGGGAAATAATATCTAGTAAAAAGTGATTTGAATATTCCGGATTTTGAGAGGATATTTTTGCAGTTCCAATATTCATATCACGATAAATTTGAAAAGCGTCAGCGTTAATGATGGGAGCATGTAGAAAAGCCGCTAATTGCAAAGAGGCTTGGGTTTTTCCACTTCCAGTTGGCCCACAAATCACATAAATCATGAATATAATATAGCACAAAGAAAAGACGAATATCGCTATTCGTCAATGATATTTTTAATTGTCTCTAAGATAAGATATGCTTCCTCTTTTGTGGCATTATAATTTACCACGAGAGGATGAGAATTATAAATGTCTAAAAGGTTTTTCTTTTCAGCGTCTTGGCCGTCTTTGGTTAAGCGAGCAATATTGAGGCGCATCTCAGCTAATTCTTGGTTGTTTTCATAAAGCTCTTTTAGTTTGATAAATTCTTTGATTTCGGAGAGATTCATCAATGATTGACGCAACTCATCGGTAAGTTTAATTATTTCATCCATTGATTACTTCTCCGAGCAAAGAATAAGTATGAGATTCATTGATGCGCACTTTAATAATTTTCCCAATCATGGTTTCGTCACCTTTAAAATGAACTAGTTTATTAGTTTCGGTATATCCTGAAAGCATTCCTGAATCGGTTTTGCTTACTCCATCAACAAGAACATCATAGACATTTCCCACCATCTTGTTTGATGATTCTTCAATGTGTTTTTCAAGATGTTTAACTAATTCTAAGAAACGTTTAGTCTTGGTTTCTTTCGTGACATTATCAATCATTTTAGCAGCTGGCGTACCTTTGCGGGGCGAATAAATAAAAGTAAAGGCTGATTCATATTTAACAATATCCACCAATGAGAGAGTTTCCTTAAATTGTTCTTCTGTTTCATTTGGAAATCCCACAATAATATCGGTCGACAAAAAGAGACCGGGGATTTTCTTTCGCATTTCACTCACTAGATTCAAATAATGAGCTCGATTATAACGTCGTCCCATCTGACGTAAAATTTCGTCACTCCCAGATTGAACAGGAAGATGAATTGATTTCATGATATTAGGGTAT
>JBAYDQ010000010.1:0-9829 GCA_041668145.1 Bacilli bacterium
TGATCGGCAAAAGAAAAGAAAATTGTATTGGGATTAGCTTTTGTCACCTTTTTTGTGAAGCGTTGAATTTGTTTAATGACATGATGAACGCAAGGATGCATGACACCATAATGGTGAATTTTGCCATCCGGTAATGTCCAATAAAAATAAATAAAAGTTTGATTGTTATCTTTTAGATTTTGCGTGATTAACTGGCGAGCTTCTTTAAGGCTTTTAGGGCCTTTCCCACGATTGACTTCGTCAGGAAATAATCCGATAACCTTAACGTTTGGATTGGCTTTTTTAATTTGTTGAAAGATATTTTCGTAAGGGCATTTCTCAAAGAGAATAGAATTGTTTTTATCTCTTACTAAAGAACCGTCATAACTGCGAGTGTTCTTAAATACTTCAATATCACAACCATAATCTTCAAAATATTGGCTCCACGAAAGCCATCCCGTTTCAATCGGGAACTTGCCACTTAAAAAACCGGTTGTTGAAGCGACAGTGGTCGGAGGAAAAGTGGCTTCTATTGTCGTCAAAAAATGAGAGCGCATATAACCATGCTGGCGAAGATGCTTTTCCATAATATATTTTCCTAATCCATCAAAAAGCATAACCACCACTTTGTTGTGTCCACGCAAAACTTGATCAACTTCTGGAACACTCTCATGCCATGTCGGAGCGGAGAAATGTTTCAAAATTGAATTAGAAAAATTAACGATTGTATGATTGTTATCTGGTTTCATTATTTGTTATCCACTACTTCGCTATCGTCAAATAGTTCATCATGAGATTCTTCTATTTCATCCATCTTTTCATTTCCACGTATGGCATCAAATTTATTATTGATTTTATTGACTCGCGTATCTAATTTTTCTCGACTTTTGGAAGTCTTCTCTAAATCATCTGAAAATTTATTCCATTCGCGTCCGAACATTTCAAAATCTTTGCTCAAGCGATGAAGTTGACGATTGATTTCTTCGACATTTTTTGCTCTTTCGGCTTGAATTTTAACCATGTTAATAGTGACCAAGATGGCCGGTAAAGTACTCGGCGAAGTAAGGATTACTTTCTTATCGCGAGCATATTCAATGACATCTTGGCAATTGTGATGGATGAAAGCAAAGACGCCATCATTGGGGATAAACATCAAAGCTTCTGGAGCGGTTTTACCATCGACGATATATTTATCTTTAATCGCGGTAATATGTTTTTTCACCGCATTAGCAAAATCCTTTGTTAAGCGTTCTTTCTCTTCTTCGCTTTGCGCATCAAAAACTTTCGCGTAATCTTGGAAAGGGAATTTAGAGTCGATGCAAATCATCTTGTTGGGTTCAGGCATAAAGACGACCGCGTCCGCTCGCACATCATCACCATCTTTAACTTTTTTCATCGTGTATTGCTCTTGATAGCAACCTTCGGTATCGCCAAAAACATTGTGGAGAACCATACTCAATTGATATTCACCATATTGACCGCGACTTTGATTACCTTCGAGGACTTGTTTCAAGGAAACGACATCTTTCGAAAGATTTTCAATATTCTTTTGGGCGGCGTCAATCGCTTGAAGACGTTCTCTGACCTGAGTCATTGATTCATTGGTACTCTTGAAACCTTCAGAGAGTTTTTCATCAACTTTCTTATTAATTAAAGTAATTTTGTCTTCCATTTGTTTGTTTAGAGCGTCAAAACGAGTGTTAAGAGCTTCGGCGATGTTCTTTTGGAATCTTTCCAGTTTATCGTTGTTCATCTCACTATTTTTTACCGTTTGGTCACTGACTTTATTCATTTCTTTGACAACCGCTAATTCGATGTCACCTTTAATTTGAGTACTTAACAAATCAATTTGTTTTTCCAAAGCACCAATTTCTTTTAAATCTATTTTTGTTTCAACTGGGGTCGGTTTTCTTTTGACAATGACAAAAATTAAAACGATAACCGCTACTAAACATAATGAAGATAAAATTATCATCGTGATTTCCATATTATTTTTGGCTCCTCCTAACCTCAAATTATCATTTTAATGATAGCATAATCTTAATTAATAATGAAAATATTGACTTTGATTAGTGAAAAAAGAGATGAATTTCTTTTACAATGTAGATATCTATGATTGAAAAAACAAGAACCATTGTCGTTATTGACTTAAAAGCTTTCTATTCTTTTGTCGAATGTCTTGATCGCCACTTAGATCCATGGACCACTCCTTTGGTGGTGGCGGATGAAGCGCGAGGAAAGAATACCATTGTTTTATCCGTTTCCCCTTACTTAAAAAGTCAGGGTGTCCCATCAAGATTAAGAGTGAGAGATTTGCCGACTCGTTTTAACTATATTTTTGCCTTGCCGCGTATGGAGCATTACATCGATATGTCAGCAAAAGTTGTTAATGTCTTTTTGAATTTTGTCAGTCAAGAAGACATCCATATCTATTCCATCGACGAAGCCTTTTTGGATATCACAAGTTACTTATCTTATTATCAAAAGACGCCTTTAGAATTAGTGGAAACAATTATTAAAACTGTTAAAGAAAAGACAGGATTAGCCGCTACAGCAGGAATCGGGGATAACTTTTTTCTCGCCAAAGTGGCATTAGATGTATATGCCAAAAAAGAGAAAAATGGAATAGCTATCATGTATCAAGAAGATGTCAAAACTAAACTATGGCCCATCAGTCCTTTGAACAAAATTTGGGGAATTGGTGCGAGAACGGAGGCGAAATTGAATAAATTAGGCATTTTTTCAGTTAAAGATATCGCACTATCAAATCTCTCATTTCTCACTAAAAACTTCGGTGTCATTGGTGAACAACTATATCGTCACGCGCATGGAATTGATGAGGCAGATATCCATGAGAAATATATTCCTCAATCCACAAGTCTTTCCATCGGACAAGTATTATTTAAAGACTATAATCAAAATAACATCACCACTATTTTGCAAGAGATGTGCGATGACTTAAGTGAAAGAATGAGAGTGGAAGGAAAATGTTCATCACTCGTTTCTCTTTTTATCGGATATTCCAAAAATCAAGGTGGTTTTTCTAAACAATTGTCTCTTTTGCACGCGACCGATAATACCAAATTATTATACGAAGCCATTTTAGAAATCTTTCATGAAAATATTGAAAATTTACCTATTCGAAATGTTGGGTTGAGTTTTGGAAAATTGATTAATTCCGGTTTCCAGCAATTGAATATTTTTGAGGATCAAAATAAGCAAATCAAGAATTCAATATTATTGACTACTATTGATAAAATTCATCAGCGTTATGGAAAAAATATCTTATTAAGGGCCTCGGCTTTAACAAGTGATAGTACCATTAAAGAGAGACATGAACAGATTGGGGGACATCATCGATGAGTGATCGGGGAATGAAAAAATGGGCTCCTTATCGTTCTTTGAACGAACACATGCCAGCGATAAATGAAAGTATCCATCAAAAAGAACTTGTGAGCAAACCCAAAATTTCCCAAGATAAAGCGGAAGATATCAATAATATTTTGACCAATTACCAGGGGGAAAATTTAATCGTAACTTTCTTCCGCAATCATGAAATTCAAAATGAAGAGATCGTCATCAAAAAAATCGTGAATGAAGAAAGAAAACTCATTCTATTAAATAACAAAGTCATCTATTTTGAAGAAATAATTGATTTAAAAATTAAATAGCCCAGTTCCCGTCTTTGAAAATTTGGGTCTTTTTGCCGTGAACGTCTTCACCAATAATGCTTAAATTCTTGGTTCCAACCATAAAGTCAACATGAATCATTGAACTATTGATGCCTTTGGCTTTAACTTCTTCCGCGGTTAAATTTTCCGAGTTAGGAAGTAAATCACGGAAACCTAAACCGAGAGCAATATGGCAAGCTGCATTTTCATCAAAGAGAGTGTTATAAAACAAGATTTCCGATTCGCGAATAGGAGAGTCGTATGGAACAAGAGCTACTTCTCCTAACATACTGGCACCTTCATCCATGGCAATCATTTTTTCAAGCAAAGCTTGATTTTTCTTTGCACTAACTTTAACAGCCTTGCCATCTTTAAATGTAATTGAGAATTGGTCAATGATTTCGCCATTGTAACTAAGTGGTTTGGAAGCGACTAAAATTCCTTCACAACGCCCAGCTAAAGGAGTAGTAAATACTTCTTCAGAAGGAATATTAGGATTAAATTCTCCTTTATTAGGAACTACCTCAACACCACCACCCCAGTGAACTTCAGGATTTAACGCTACAGAAAAATCAGTTCCGTTTGGATCTTTATAATAAAGCTTTATCAATTTGAGACTTTCCAGTTTATCTCTCTGAGAAATCAAAAATTGATTATGACGATTCCAATTTTCCACTGGGTCTTGTCCATCAACACGAGAAGTGAAAAGAATCATCTCCCACAATTTCTCAATAGCGGCTTCTCCCTTGAGACTAGGAAATACTTTTTCAGCCCATTTAACACCTGGGACAGCAGCGATACACCACTTATATTTGCTATCGATTTGATCGACATATTTTTTAATTTTGCCATACATTTTAGCGCGAGATTTTCCCACTTTTTTCTGATTGACACCTTTCATAGCGTCAGGGTCATCAGAAATAATGTGCAAAACGGTGGGTAATTTTTTAACCATATATTTGTAACGAGCCAACGTGATGGAATCAACGCTTCCGAGAGTGGAAATAGTCTCGTATTTATAGTTAATCTTTCTAATTGGATCATGAAACCAGCGAACCACAACTTCTTTAGCTCCAGCTTTATAGCACTCTTCCACAACCATTGTCACGAAATCTGGCTGATCGAGTTGAGCGTTAACCCATACTATTTCTCCTTTTTGAACATTGATGCCCTTTTTGACAATCAAGCGAGCATAATCTTGCAATAATTCTTGTTTCATCTTTCAAACCTCTTTAATGAGTTTCATTATACTTTTTTTCTCTCGCGTATATAATATGAAAAGGAGGATTCGATATGAAAAATTTATTTGAACAATATAAATGGTTAAAAATCGTCTTTGGAATTGTGCTCTTTTCTCTCGGCTTAATGACACTGATCATCGCTTTAAACAAAAACGGTGATGAATTAGTCAAAATTATTTGCTTAATGATTGCTATTTATTGCTTTGTGAACGCTATTTTCATTGCGACATTTGCTCTTCTTTCGGAAAAGAAAGTTGGCTTTAATGGCATCAGTGGAGATCTATTAATTAGTGGCGTTATCATTGGCGTGGGCGTGGCTTTTTGCTTCGTTGATCAAGCAAGTGCTGTCATCGGAACCATCGTCCAATACTGTTTGCCATTAATACTTATCGCTTTAGGTGCTGTGATACTTGTCAAATTTATCTTATTAGTTTCAAATCCTGAATCTCGTAACGATCATCCAGCTTGGGTTCGTGCTTTAGTGGCTTGGATTATCTTATTAACTGTCGGCATTGTTTTCTGGATTGAAAAGGGAAACATCATTGATATTATCTATATTATTATCGGTGGTTTGATTATGGTCCTTGGCGTTTTAGTCATTGTCGCCGCCATTATAACGCTCGTGAAAGATCGCAAGATTAAACAAATTGAAAGTAAATAAGTAGTTAACATGATAAAAAGCCATCGCATTGATGGCTTTTTTTATAAAAAACATTCCACTAGGGAATGAATTTTATTGATTAGGCAGAAACGCCAGATTGCATAAGTTTGATAATAATTGCTAGGATGAAGAAGATGATGGCGACGATGAGAGTAAGAATAGAAACAACTTTTTCCGCTCCTCTTTCTTTTGTCTTAACAAAGACATTTAATCCACCACCAGTGATAGCGCCAGAGGCACCTTCTGATTTACCACCTTGCAATAAACAAAGGATAATGATCACAATTGCGACCGCCATTAAGACCCAGTCATACCAATTTAACATATATGTTCATCCTTTCTATTGATTGCTTAATAATCATAAATAAAACCGAAGCATAAGGCAAATAAAAGATTAGGAAACATTTGCTTTCATTTCAATAATAATGTCGCGTAATTCCGCCGCTCTTTCAAATTCAAAATCATGAGCGGCTTGTTTCATCTGCTTCTCTAATTCTTTGATTCGCTTAGCGATTTCCGTTCTTGAACCATGCTTTGTCAGCTTAATCATCTCATCAATTTCGTTGTCAGAATTATGAATTGGCGGGCGTATTTCTTTAATGATAGTGCGAGGTATAATGCCATTTTCAATGTTGTAGCGATTTTGAATATCGCGACGACGATTAGTCTCTTCAATCGCAACTCTCATTGAATCAGTCATATTATCGGCATACATAATCACTAATCCATGTTCATTTCTAGCGGCTCGACCAGTAATTTGAATCAAAGAGCGAGCGCTACGCAAAAAGCCTTCTTTATCAGCATCTAAAATTGCAATGAGAGAGACTTCAGGGATATCTAATCCTTCACGTAAGAGGTTGATACCAACAAGAACATCGTATTTACCTTTTCGCAATTGATAGATAATTTCGCTTCGTTCTAGAGTCTTTGTCTCATGATGGAGATAGACAACTTTAATACCTTTTTCTTTTAGAAACGAGGATAAATCTTCCGCCATGCGAATAGTTAGTGTAACAATCATAATTCGTTCATGAGCAAGGATTCGCTTTTTAATTTCCGAAAGAAGATCGTCAATTTGCCCACGAGTGGGTCGCACTTCAACTTGAGGATCTAATAACCCAGTCGGTCGAATGATTTGTTCAATAATTGGCCCATCACTTTTTTGCATTTCATAATCACCAGGAGTGGCACTTGTACAAACAACAGTGGGAATTATTTTTTCAAATTCTGCAAAATTTAAAGGTCGATTGTCTAATGCTGAAGGAAGACGAAAACCATAGTCAACAAGACTTGTTTTTCGCGAGCGATCACCATTATACATTCCGCGTAATTGAGGAAATGTCACATGAGATTCATCAACAAAAAGAAGAAAATCTTTTGGATAGTAATCTAATAAGCAAAATGGTCTCTCTCCTACTTTTCTTTTGTCGATATGGCGCGAGTAATTTTCAATGCCGGGACACATGCCAAATTCTTGCATGTTTTCCATATCCTGATTAGTACGAATTTCGATGCGCTCAGCTTCTAATGGTTTGTCATTTTCTTTGAAGAATTTAATTCTTTTGGCTAATTCAATCTTAATAGTTTCGCACGCTTCTTTAATGCGTTGTCGCGTCGAGGCATGATCATAAGCTGGGAAAATTGGATATGAATGAAATGAATGCTTTATCTCACCATTTAATAAATCAACTTGTTGAATTTTCTCAACTTCATCACCAAATGTATCAATTCTAATAACATTGTTTGTTTCAGCATTAGCCGGGATAATTTCGATAATATCTCCATGCACTCGAAAGCTTCCTGGAACAGCATCTAAGTTATTTCTTTTATATTGAGCATCGACAAGTTTTTTAAAGAAAGAATTACGATTTATGGTTTCGCCAACGCGTATATTAAAAACAAGATTGCGATATTCATCAGGATCCGTTAATCCATAAATAGAAGCGACCGAGGCAACAACAATTGTATCGCGTCGTTCAATAACTGAATTGATAGCCGATGTTCTCAGCATTTCAATTTCATCATTCATCACTGCGCTTTTATCGATATAAGTATCTGTTTTGGGAATATAAGCTTCTGGCTGATAAAAATCAAAATTTGAGACAAAATACTCAACGCGATTATGAGGAAACAACTCTTGAAATTCGGAATAAAGTTGTCCAGCAAGAGTTTTGTTGTGCACTAAAACAAGCACTGGTCTTTGTACTTTTTCAATAATATTGGCCATCGTAAATGTCTTACCAGTACCGGTCGCGCCAAGCAAAACCTGAAATGATAAATTGTGGTTGATTCCATCCACTAATTTCTCAATTGCTTGTGGTTGATCGCCGGTTGGCTTGTATGGCGATATTAATTCAAATTTATGTTCCTCTTCCATTATTTTCACCGCAAATTATCACTTTTTTGCTTTTTTTCGATTAACATGAGCTTTTTTAAAACCTTCACCATAAACCGCATTTGTTTGTGTGAAAGTGATAAAAGCGTTAGGATCCGTTTTTACAATAAAATCTCTAATTTTATGATATTGGCTCTTATCAAATACAACTCTAAGAATGATTCTTTCATTGCCTTTATATCCGCCTTCCGCTCGAATAATGGTAGCGCCTCGTCCCAATACTTCTTGAGCATAAACGCTAATCTCTTTCCACTTCTCAGAAATAATATCAACTTGATAACTTGTTTGTGCGCCAACATAAACATATTCAATGAGAATAGCGGTAATGAAAGCCGATAGAATTCCGCATAAGCATTTAACAAGAAAATCCATATCAGTGGGTAAAATAACGAACAAACCAATGATAATAATTGATCCGTCAACAATGAAACTTCCAATCGATTGTTTAATATTTAAATATTTGTTTAGAATAAAACTTATAACATCGACACCACCAGAACTGCCACCGCCTACAAAAGTAATAGCAACGCCTACTCCAACAATGACGCCACCTGTGATACCAGCTAAAAGAATCTCACCAGTTTCCATTGGATTAGAAAGAATGGCAGATGTAATATTTTGACACCAGTCACTAACACCGGGAGTAAAAGTAAAAAAGAAGGTGGCTAAAGGAACCATAATTGTTGATAGAAGGGTTTTAACCGCGAAATCTTTTCCAATAAAAATTAAACCTACAATCCAAAGCAAAATAGACAAAGATGCTGTTGTGATGTTATAGACAATAATTTGAGTCTGTTCTCCAACGAAAAATGATTTAACAATAATAGAGATACCATTTAATCCACCAGCGTTAATCATTGCTGGACTAAGAAAAACGATATTGCCAAAAGCCAGCAAAAAAGAACCAAGAATAACAACGAAAATTTGCATTAGATAATGATTTATATTATTTCTTGTCACTATTTTGTTCATTTTCTTTGGCCTCCTTTTGTAAATACGAATAGATGAATCCATCAATATTCCCATCCATGACAGAAGCAACATTTCCTTCTTCATAGTCTGTTCTATTATCTTTAACTAAAGTATAGGGACAGAAGACGTATGAGCGGATTTGACTTCCCCATTCAATGTTTTTCTTTTCACCTACAATGCCTTTTAATGCATTACTTCGTTTTTCTAACTCAAGCAAATATAATTTGCCTTTCAGCATTTGCATTGCTACTTCACGATTGGATAATTGGCTTCTCTCAATTTGACAAGAAACAACTATCCCGGTTGGGAGATGCGTTATGCGAACAGCGGTTTCCACTTTGTTGACATTTTGGCCACCCGCTCCTCCGCTTCGATAAGTATCAATTTTTAAATCGGCATCATTAATTTGCACATTGATATTATCGTTCTTAAATTCAGGAATAACATTGACGGAAGCGAAAGAGGTATGTCGTCTTTTATTTGCATCAAAAGGAGAAATTCGCACCAATCGATGGACACCTTTTTCACTTTTTAACAAGCCATATGCATGAGAACCTGTGATTTTAAATGTGACAGATTTTATTCCTGCCTCTTCACCTGGTTCATAGTAAATTTGCGCAATTTTAAAATGGTGAGAATCAGCATAACACATGTACATACGATAAAGCATACTAACCCAATCTTGAGCTTCTGTTCCACCTGCGCCTGGATGAATTTCCACAATGGCGTTTAAATTATCAAATTCCCCGTTAAAAAGAATTTGCAATTCAAAGTCTTTAACATCTTTTGTCAACAAAAGAAGGTTTTCATCAATCTGATCAAGAATAGAATCATCACCTAACGATAATAATTCCGATAAATCTTCAAAGTCTTTAGACATCTTTCGATATTTAACGACTAAATCTTTGCA
>JBAYDQ010000011.1:0-9660 GCA_041668145.1 Bacilli bacterium
AATGAAGATATCGCTGATGATGGAACTAATTAATTGATTTAAGGAGACAATTATGGAAATTAAAATTAAAAGTTTGACAAAAATCTTCCCTGGTGATCCGAGAAAGAACATTCGTGATACTATCGCGGTCAAAGATTTAGATTTTGTCGTCGATGACGGCACTCTTGTTGGCTTGCTTGGACCTTCTGGATGTGGAAAATCAACCACTCTTTATATGATTAGCGGATTACAAGTTCCGACTTCTGGCGAAGTGTGGTTTGGTGATCAAGAAGTGACAAATCTTTCCCCTGAAAAAAGAGGTATTGGTTTGGTGTTTCAAAACTACGCTCTTTATCCCCACATGACTATTTATAAAAATATTGAGTTTCCTTTAACCAGTTTACAAGTCGAAGTTCCTTTGGAACAATTCTATGATTATGAAATAAAATATTCATATCAGTTAAAAGATGATGATGATGTAAAAGGCATTAAAAAGAGCTTTGTTTCGCTCGGAAGAAAAACTGGCTTTAATAATAAACAGTTTAAAGTCGAAATTGCCTCAAAAGATAATACTGGTCTTATTTTAATCGATATTATCCTTCATCAAGTTTCTCAAACAGGTCAAAAGTTGTTTGTTGACAATGTATCTCGCATCATTGATGTAAAATTGGAAAGCGAAAAAGAACAACAAGCGACTAAGGCTTTGTTTGATTCAACATTTAGGGCAACACTTAAGAACATTGATGAAGGCGAACTTATCGATGTGGCATTCCGTGGTGAATTAGGCAAAAAATTTGATACTCAATTAATTGATGAAACCATCAAATCATTCAATAACGCTAGCAAAACTTTTGGCCATCCAGCGGAAGCGGTTATTACAAAAACATCGAGAGGCTATGAACTAATGGCAAGAGTTTTGGGCATAAAACACTTATCAGTTGAACAATGGTTCAGCGTCACTTCTGGTTGCTGCAAGTTTGAAAATTCGCGTTATATTATTACTAACACGATTAATAAAAAATTGGAAAATGACGTGAAAAAATTTCTTAAAAACAAGGGATTTAGTTTTGCTGATTTAAAGATTTATTTTGATAAAGAACACACGAAGATTTACTTTAAATTGCTTAAAGCTTCTAAAGAAGATGCTTCGTCTTCTCTTAAAGAATTGGCAGAAGCCATTCACTTGGTTGATGTCGAAACTGAAACTAATCAGGCAATCACTCATCGTAAACTGACAAAAGAAGAGAGAAGAGATATTGTTTACGACACCGCTAAATTGGTTCAAGTTGATGAATATTTGCAAAGACGACCAAGTCAATTATCTGGTGGTCAGCAACAACGTGTGGCCATTGCGCGTGCTCTAGTTAAACATCCTCGAGTTCTTCTCCTTGATGAACCATTGAGCAACCTTGATGCTCGTTTGCGTCTCCAAACTCGTGAAGAGATCCGCCGCATTCAGCAAGAGACAGGTATTACCTCTGTTTTCGTTACTCACGATCAAGAAGAGGCGATGTCTATTTCTGATAAAATTGTCGTTATGAAATTAGGTGAAAAGCAACAAATGGGTCGTCCACAAGATGTTTACAATTCCCCTGCTAATCTTTTCGTTGCTCAATTTTTAGGAACCCCTCCTATTAATGTTTTCAGAGGACATGTTGATGGCAAAAAGATTATTGTTGGTGATGATGTTGTTTTTGAAAACGAAAAAGACATTGGCAGCAAAGATGTTTATGTCGCCATCCGACCAGAAGGTTTTATTCTCGCTGATGCAGACGATAAGAATGTTTTGCACGCAAGTTGTGAAATGATTCAAGTGATGGGTCGTGATATATCTATTGTCGCCAAAAATGAACATACGCTTAAACCAACCTTTAAGGCTATTATTTCGGCTGATGATAAAGTTATTCCTGGACCAGTATCGTTTAAAATAAAGCCTCATAAAATTTTCATCTTTGATGGTGAAACTGAAGAGCGCATTTATTTAGATTAAGGAGGACGTATGTTCAAAGATAGAAAAAAACTAAAAACTATCAGTAGTGTTTCTCCTAGTGGAGAGGCTGTTTTGCCTAGCGCTCAATACAATAAAGATGATAATGTCATTGTTCGTTTGGTGGGAAATAGTCCTAAAAAGCAATATCAAGTTAGTGGCATCGATGATGTTGTCAGCAAAAATAACTGGAAGGCTTGGCTTTATCTTGCCCCCGTTATCATCTTGGTGTCTGTCTTTTTGCTCTATCCATTAATCAACACTATTTTTATCGCGTTTACCTCTAACTATAGTTACATCGAAGGTTATGGAACAGGATTAACTCTTGATAATTTTGCGATTGTTCTTGGTCTTAAACAGTATGTTGTTGAAGGAACAGGCGCCTCTACTGAGACAAACTTTGTAAACTACGCGGTCCCAAACACTCTTATTATTACTTTCATTACTGTTCCAGTTTCTATTACGTTAGCGTTAATCATTTCCGTCGCTTTAAATTCAATTAAATGGTTTCAAAAATTCTTACAAACCGTTTTCTTTCTCCCATATGTCACCAATAGCATCGCTATCGGCATGGTCTTCGCCGTTATTTTTGATAAACAAGGTGTCATCAATGGAATATTTAATATCGATACTAACTGGATTTTAAATGCTGATCGTTGGACGGCAATGATTCCTCTTTGTATCTACATTGTTTGGCAGTCCATCCCATTTAAGATTTTGATTTTACTCTCTGGTTTGCAAGGCGTTGATAAACAATATTATCAGGCCGCTCAAATTGATTCAGCCTCTAAGAGCAAGATACTGGGTCGTATTACTATTCCTCTCTTATCTCCGCAAATTATGTATTTGATGATTACAGGATTCATCGGGGCATTTAAGGAATATACCGCAGTTGTCGCTATTTTTAATGGTCCAAGTACATCTGATACTTCAACAACAAAAGAATTGCTCACTGTCGTGTACTATGTTTACGATATTTTGCAGAACGATGCCTTGACTAAGATTCAGCTTGGCGCTGCTGCTGCCGTCTTGCTTTTCGTCGTCATTCTTCTCTTTACTTTTGTTCAATTTAAAGTGAGCAAAAGAAGAGTGTTCTACTAGGAGGATTAATTATGGCAAAAGAATATGTAAATTTTTCCCATGTCGAAGTCAATCCAAATATTGTCCTGTCAATTAAAGAAGCAGGCAAGACGGTTGAAACGATAAAAAAAGCTGAAAAGGTCGGTAAAATCATCTCGACAACTTTCACCTATATTTTTATTGTTGCATTAGCAATTCTCGTCATCTTCCCTTTCTATTGGATGATTATCACTTCGCTTAAAACTCTCGATGAAATTACGGGTATGTCAACTGGCGGCAATCAGACTTATTTCCCAGAAGTCGTCATGTGGACAAATTATGTTTATGTTTTCCAAAGATTTGATTTCACAACATATATGTTTAACACCATTGTTGTTGCTGTTTTCTCGACATTGGGAACATTGATTACGACAGTTTTTGCCGCTTTCGCTTTCTCTCGTTTAAAGTTTAAAGGTCGTGAGGCGGTCTTTATGGTTTTTCTCGCCACGATGATGATTCCTGGTGAAATGATGGTTATTTCTAACTACATTACCGTTTCATCCTTTGGCTGGATTACCGATCAAACTTTATTAGAAGCTTATGCATGTATGATTGTTCCGTTTTGGGTCAGTGTTTTCTATATTTATTTACTGAGACAAAATTTTAAGCAAATTCCAAATGAACTCTATTTAGCCGCCAAAGTGGATGGCAAAAGCGATTGGGCTTTTTTATGGAAGGTCATGGTACCCTTAGCAGCTCCTACTCTTATTTCTATTACTATTTTGAAGTTTATGGGAACATGGAATTCTTATGTGTGGCCAAACTTAGTTTGTACTGATGTCAGTTACCAACTTATTTCCAATGGTTTGCGCGGATCAACTTTTACCAACGCCGATACACAAGTCACTGAATATGGCTATCGAATGGCGGCGACTGTTCTCGTCACTGTTCCATTATTCCTCTTATTTGTCTTCTTCCGCAAATACATTATGAAGGGCGTTGGAAGAGCCGGTATTAAAGGCTAAAATTAAGGTTTTTATTTAGCGTATTGCTAATAAAATACAGAGACTTTGTTTCGAAAGGAGAAATTATGAAAAAAAGTCGCATTACTTGTTTGCTTGCATTAGCGAGCACAATGATTCTAGGTGTTGCTGGCTGTGATTCTTCAGTTGATGATGGTCATAAAATTATCGTTTGGGCAACATTTAACACAACATATCAAGCTATCGTTGAAAAAGCGATTGCCAACTTTGAAGCCGACTATCCTGATTATAAAATTGAATATGTCAAACAAAATGGCAGTTATTCAGATTTGAAAGACATGGTGGTCAAAGGCGTTCCTGCTGGAAACTATCCAGATCTTGTCATTGCCTATCCTGATTCTGTTGCTGATTTCATGATGACAGGGAAAGCGCTCAATATTCAACCATATATGGAAGATAGCGCAATCGGCTGGAGTCAAGCTGATTTTAATGATATTCCCGAAGCCTATATTTCTGAAGGCCAGAATTATATGATTCAAGGAACTTATTCATTGCCAATTTGCAAATCCACGGAAGCTATGTACTATAATCGTGGTGTGCTAATTAACTTAGATTTATCATCTTATGATGATACCATCAATGATGGTAATCCTTTAACTGATGACTATATTCAAAGCCTTTCTTGGGAAGAATTAATGGATCATCTCTGCCCTGCTCTTATCGCTTACAATAACGATCAAGATGCTGATCATAAGATTATTACTCCTACTTCTGACTATGCCGATAGTTGGGCCGTTGTTGGTTATGATTCCGATGATAATTTATTTATTACCTTAGCCGAGCAATATGGTTATGATTTTACATCCATCAATACTTCAACTGGTAAAGGTTCAATTGACTTTGTCAATGATGATATGAAAGGCCTCATGAAAAAGTTTAATGGTTATTATGAAAATCATTATCTCACCACAAAAGGTATTTTAGGCAAAAACGTCAACTATGTTTCAACAACAGGTGGTATGTTATTCTCCATCGGTTCAACAGGTGGCGTGAGTTATCAATTTAGTTCTGCTTCGCCTAAAGATGTTGGCGTTGCTCCAATTCCTCAAGCGGCAGGAAGAGATTCCAAAATTATCAACCAAGGTCCTTCTATTGCTTTCTTAAAACGTGGAAAAACCGATGCTATTATGGATACTCGCGCTAAAGGCGCTTGGTTATTCTATAAGGAATGGACTGGAACAGATATCGGCATTGAGTGGGCAACCACAACCGGCTATTCCCCAATTAGAGAATCCGTTATGCAATCTGACGCATATTTAGCTTATTCAAGTACAAGTGGCAAAACAGTTTCTACTCTTGACATGCTTACTGCTCGCAACGCTGCTTATGCCACGAGCGTAACAGATTATTTGTTCTCTTCTCCTGTGTTTGTCGGTTCAGCTAATGCCCGTGACGCTGTGGCTGGATTAGTCGCTGACTGTATTGGCAACAAAGGCAACGGCCTTATTACCGATGCTCAAATTAATACTTACTTTGCTAATGCTTATAACAACGCCATTTAATTGTGGCGCTGTTATATAACATTTTGATTCCTTGAAAGGAGGAATTGTATGAACAAAAAACGCGCTATTACTTTATTAACACTCACCGCCAGTTTGTTGGCGTTTAGTGGTTCGTTGTCGGCTTGTAATAGCTATGATGGACTCACCATTAATTTTTGGCACACCTTTGGCAAAACACCTGCCGATAGCATCGAAGCTCAAGCTCAAAAGTTTGCCAGTTTAGTCGAGGCTCATGAAGGAGTTAAACTTCGTATTAAATTTACCTATAAGGGCAGTTATGATGATATTCTCAGTAATATCACTAAAAGTTTTGCGTCGGGAGAAACACCGACCATTGCTGTGGCTTATCCCGATCATGTGGCAGATTATTTTGCGGCTGAATCAACTCCTGGTCAATATATTGTCAATCTCGACAATTATATGAATGATCCCGAAATTGGTTTCGGCAAAGAAAGTTGGCTAGGTGATCAATATGATTCCAGCGATTTTGTTGAGGCATTCCTTAAAGAAGGCCAAGATTATTCTCGCGAGGGCACCTATTCATTACCTTATATGAAATCTAGCGAAGTGATGTTCTACAATCTCAGCGCTGTGAGAAAAGCGATGCCATATTACGATCCAACCATTGAAACTGATGATGATATCAAAGACTTTATGGATAATATTTCGTGGAATGAGTTAATGGATTTCTGCGAGATTATCAATGACAACAAAGCGACAATTTTGGATAGTTTATTGGTTCCGGCTTTTTATGATAGTGATGGCAATCTTTTTATCTCAAAAATGTATCAAAACAACATTCCTTTCGCTTCATTAAATGAAAATGGAAGCGCTTCCATTGATTTCAATGGACACGCTACTACTTCTTTTACTCCAAGCGAAGATCAAATTACTGCCTATAATGAAACTGTTAGCATGCTTTCAGGTTTGAAATCATCATATGATAAAGGTTTGTTTACGACTAAGGGTGTTTATGGCGAATATGGTAGTAATAATTTTGTTCAACAAAAAACTATCTTCTCAATTGGATCAAGCGGTGGTGCGGGATATAATTTCCCTTCTTCTTCTACTTTTGATGTTGGCATTTGCAAAGTGCCATCATCTAACAATAATCCAATGTATGTTTCACAAGGACCAACTTTAACGGTCTTTAATTCGCCACGTTATTCGACGAGCGAAAATGCCACATTAACTAAGTACGCTTATAAATTCATCAAGTATCTCACTAATGGCGAAGTTAATTCTGATCTCTGTATAAATGGTTCAGAAGGATATGTTCCTGTTCGTGAAAGTGCTTATAGCACAGAAGATTTCTTATACTTCATGGAGAATGGTGAAAAATACGCTAAAACCGCTGATGTGGTTATTCATGATATTGATGGTAATTACATCAATACCCCTGTTTTTAAGGGCAGCGCCACATTACGTGATGAAGTAGCTGGTGCTCTCGCTGATGTTATGCGTCTTTCTTCTAATGATACTGAAAGTATCGAAACCATTTTGAATCGCTGTTTGTCGAATGCGATTAGCAAAATGTAAAATGGGAGGAAATATGAAACAAATGATGTCAAAAATTACAAAGATAGTCATGATTGGAGCCGCTTTCGCAATGGCGGGATTCACTCTCACCGGATGCGAACAAAAATTTGTTGATTACACACACGATGGGTCAATTTCCCTTACTCTTGATTATAAGAATCATGATTTTTTCCAAGATGGTATTGGCCAAGTCGTTGTCAAGGATGGCGGATATATTGATGGTGACACGACACACTTTTTAAATGTCTATGGTGACACCACTACACCAATTAAAATTCGCTATTATGGTATCGATACTCCTGAATCAACAGGCGCCATTCAACCATATGGTAAACAAGCGAGCAACTTTACTAAAGAGCACTTAGAAGCAGCGGCGGAAAATGGCACAATTGTTGTCAGTTCACCTGCTAATTCTTATCAAACTCCCGAAACTGATTCTACTGGTAGCCGTTATCTCGGCCTTGTGTGGATTAATGAAACAGTTAAAAATGCCCCGCTTAGTTCTTTGTATTTATTAAACCTTTATATTGTTCAAGAAGGATTATCTTGGGCAAAAAATCTTTCGGATATTCCGGAATATGTCGATACTTTCCAGTCTGCGCAAAATCAAGCGGAACAATTTAAGCTTAAATTATGGAGCGGTGAAAATGATCCTATGTTTAATTACGGTGGATATGAATCTGTTTCTCTTAAAGACATTAAAGATGAAATTGGCGCCTTTATCGCTGATCAAGACCATGTCAACACCTTCGCAGGAAAGAACGTAAGATTCACTGGGACAGTTGCTGGATATGCTAATAACAGCCTTTATGTTCAAGAGTATTATCCAAACGATGAGGATAACCCTGAAGCCGGTGGCGAATGGGCAGGAATTAACATTTTCACAGGCATGACTCCTATTTCCAGCAAATATACAACTATTGGCACTTATTTATCAATTGTTGGCACAGCTGTTGATAGTGATAATTTTGGTTTCCAAATCACAAACACGCAAGGTCATTGGCCTGTTTCTGAAGGCGATGACAGCGATTGTCAAGTCTTGTTAACAGCTGAACAAAATATTGGTATTCATTCATTGAAAACTTTTGACTACACTCGCAGTGAACTGAATAGTGTTGTTAATGGGAATAATCTTGAATCCCTTTATTGTAATGTCCATGTGACCGATAATCTTGTCTGCAACGATGTTTATGTCAATGATTCTGGTGATGAATTTACCCTTTATTTTGAAAATTCTGATTTTAATGTTTACGTTCCATTCCAATATAATGGTAACCCAGACGATTCGGGCGATATTTGGGATAGCAAAGAAGAATTTATTGGCAAGACTTTTTCCGTCTCAGGTGTTTATTCTTATCACTTAACATTGTCCGGTCATATTAAATATCAAATTATTCCGAGTAGTAGTAGTGATTTGGTGTGTTTGACCGATATGCATGGAACAGTGGGCAGCAATCCTTACACAGTTAGTGAAGCTGTTAATAAGGCTAGCCAATTTGCTTCATCAAGTGTGATTACCTATTACTCTGAAGGAGTTGTTAGTTCTATCGTTACGCCTTATAACGCTACCACTCAAACCATTAGTTTTATTTTCACGGATGAGGTAAATTCAATGACAATTACTTCAGCCACTTTAGCAAGTAATGTTGATGTCGAAGAGATGGCGGTTGGTACAACCGTACTTATTAAAGGTAATCTTATTTCGACAAGTGGCGGAACTTTCTCTTCTCCTGAAGTCATTGCCGCTTATCCTCACGGAACGCTTCTTGACGATCCGTTATCAACGAGCGAAGCTTCAACTATTGCTTTAGCATTAGCGGATGGTCTTTATACTTCGACGACTTATTATATTGTTGGCATTGTCACAGAAGTTACTTCTGCTTATGATGCCACAAGCAAACGTATGACGTTTGTTTTGACGACTGATGATGTTTCCATTGTAGCGAATGGTGCTAAAATGGGACTCGACATCAGCTATGAAAATGTTGTTATTGGCACAACTGTTATCATTAGAGGAAAACTTCTTAATGATGGTGGTGTCGCTAAAACATATCCAAATGGTACTCAAGTAGTGTCAATTGGTGAATAAAACAGAAAGGAGATATTATGTATTGTTATCACTGCGGCTTAAAAATTGATGAGCACGCTATTGAAGCGAAAAAATCATCATTTGCGGATATTACTGATGAAGTGAATGATGAAACCGTTGTGCAATATGTGTGTCCACGATGCGGAGCGATTATTCATTCTGGAATGAGCAAAGAAGATGCTAAAGAATTGTCTCGAGCTTCTCATACTCAAATTCAAAGAGGAAATAATAATGCCGCTGTTGGAATGAGCATGGTAGCCATCGGTGCTATTTTACTCGCCATCGCTGTTTTGTTTTATTTTCTTGCAAAGAAACCAGCTCATGATTTTGTTTTGCAAGTTAACTGTGCTGAGTTCTACGTTTTTGTAATTCTCGGCATTATCTCTGTTATTCTTTTAGGCATCGGAGGAGGTTTTACAATTTTTGGTTACAAAAAAAAGCAACATTATTCTTCCCTTCTAA
>JBAYDQ010000012.1:0-9494 GCA_041668145.1 Bacilli bacterium
AATGATTCAACCTATGTCAAGACAATGACTGTCGATTTGTACGGATTCTTGAATAGTGCTGTCTATGTAAATGGAAATCTTGTCACTGGAGTTGATGGAACGCCAACCTCGAATGGAAATAGCAAGGTTTTAACTTATACTATTAACTCGAACAATTGGTATATTATCGGCAATTCAAGCGACCATGATCAATTCTTCTATTCCATCCTCTTTAATATCGGAACAGATCCCGCTTTATTGACTCCTGTTACTAGCGTTTCGCTTAACGAGTCTTCAGTGAACCTTAATGTTAATGACACCGTTACTTTAGTCGCTACTGTCTCACCAGATGAAGCTAGCAACAAAAACATCAGTTGGTCATCAAGCAATGAAGAAGTAGCAACTGTGACAGGCGGTGTCGTCACTGCCATTGCGGCTGGTAATGCGACAATCACTGTCACAACAAGTGATGGCTCATTTACCGCGACTTGTAGCATCGTCGTTTCACTTGTTACTCCTCCCGCTCCTCAAGGTTGCAAAGGGTCAATAGCCATTACCTCTAGTCTAATTGCTGTTTTATCAGCAATTGGTGTAACTTTTATTCTTATTAAACGTAAAAAGTATTCACGATAAAAAAGTAAGAACAACCATTTCAATTTGTTTACAAAAAAACTCATCTATTAAAAAGAACAATTGTTTTAATAAATTAATTTTAAGATGCGCATGTGCATAATGCTTTTAGGCACAAAATATTACATTCCTATCAAAAAAATGTATATATAATTAAGTTAATTGTTAATCAATTAAACAAAAATGAAAAAAAGAATTTTGATTTTTATCTCCATTAATGCCCTCTTAATAGGTTTTTTTGCCACAGCAGGATTTAGAAATTTTAATCATTTTACGGAAGTAGAAGGATATACTACTGCATCAACTCCAACGACAATTAATCTAAATGATACCAGTGAAACCACGATTAGGAATTACTATTCAAATTTAGATTCTCTGTCTAGTAGTGAAAGACAAGGCACTGATCTCTTAAAAAATTTGAAACCAATTCTTAAAAATGGACAGAAATATCTGAATTATGATTCAGGAAAAACTATCTGGAATCTATACGAGATTGCTGATCGGGACTGGAGTCTTTCCCCCGCTAGCGCTATTCCAGGATATAATTCTTCGACGAACACGATTACGGGTTATGTGTATGGCACTTCCGGAGATAATCCCTATCTGCATTCTTTATATGTCAATCGCGATGTTCCAAATCAGACTCGTGCTTGGGGTGATCACACTCAAACAAATTGGGGCATTAATCGAGAACATATTTGGCCGAAGTCACAAGGGTTTGAAGATACAGGTTCTGGTGGTGCTCGCGGCGATCCAATGCATCTTTGGAGTGCAAATGGCTATGTTAACAATATTCACAGCAATTACTTTTTTGGATTTGTTGATCAAAATCGCATTAGCACTAATTGTGGAAATAAATATTCATTTGTCAGCCATAACATGATTGGCATCTCAAATACAATGGGTTCCAAAACTGTCTTTGAACCTCAAGATTCTGATAAAGGCGACATCGCAAGAGCGGTGTTCTATATGGCTGCCCGTTACAATTATTACTCTGGATCAGATAGCGATGGCATTAATTCCAATAATCCTAACCTCGAATTAGTTCAAAATTCAACTTATACTTCCTCTGGATATCAATCGACAACCACCCTGACGGGAAAGATGGGTATTCTCTCCGATTTATTGGCGTGGAATCATCTCGATCCTGTCGATGAATATGAAATCCATCGCAACAATTTACTTTTCAATAACTATACGAACAATCGAAATCCCTTTATCGATTTTCCCGAATGGGCTGATTATATCTGGGGAACGGCGAATTTAGATGGTTCTAATTACTCCTCACAAACAACAGGTTATGCGAGTCCAACGACAGACACAATTAATGGTCTCAGTCATCGAATACAAGTTACAGGTGTTTTGTTAAATAAGAATTCAGCAAACCTTAACATCAATGAATCAATTACCTTAATCGCCTCTATTTCGCCAAATGACGCCAGCGATCAAAGCGTTAATTGGTTATCAAATAATGAAGAAGTAGCGACTGTGGCTGGTGGCGTGGTCACCGCCATTGCAGCTGGCAATGCTATCATCACTGTCACAACGAGCGATGGCTCTTTTACCGCGACTTGTGAAATTGTTGTCTCGCCTGATGTTATTAACCATGGAGGTTGTAAGGGTTCCATTGCTATTACTTCTGCTTTAATTGCCATCATATCGGCAATTGGCGTGACTTTTATTCTTATTAAACGCAAGAAATATTCGCGATAAAAGAAAAACAGCGTTGTGGCTAAAAGTGATAACGCTGTTTTTAAGGTTGTTTTAGTTTATTTAGCGAATGATATATTCACTTAAGCCATCCCAATGTGGGTGGGCATTAATTACTCGCTGTAAGGCTTCATTAAAGAGTTTCTTTTCCAAAGGCTTTCTTTGTTCAAGAACCCTTTTATAGGCTCTTTTTGATTTCTCAAGAGCGCGAAAACATTCTGAATTTGATTTATCTAAAAGTCCTGACATTAAAATATAGGTTCTAATTGCTCCCATCGATGAATCATCAGAAATTTCTCTTCTTTTTTGTATGGTGACATTCTCATCGTAATAAATTTGAGCTTCCTCAATTGATTTAATATAAATGTTGATATAAATAATCTGATTCTCGGCGTTAGCCACGACTTTTTTTGAAGATTTTTTGTTTGAAACGATATCTTTCAAAATCGCTTCTGCTTCGTTATATTTTTCTTCGCTTAGCAACAGATACGCTTTATTTAAATTAATATCGGTGGAAAAGTTAGTTTCCTTTTCTTCTTTGAAGTGTTTCTCTTCTTCATCCTTATCGATTTGTCCGGTGACTTCAGCGTAAAGGAGATTGTTAAAGGCTTTGCGGTTCTTTCTTGAACCAACAAGTCTTAAGCGGTATCCATCTGTCAAACTATCAAGACGGAAAGGAATGATGTTATAAAAGAGAATTCCCGCTCCCACAACACCGATGGTTAAAATGAAATAAGCCCAATCCAATAACAAAGAGTTATTGCTAGCGTTTGTTTTCATCAACAAGAAAGCAAAGATAATAATCACAATTTCAACACCATAAAATAGTGAACCAAAAAGGAGAAATGAGGAAGGATTTGGTTCTTTCTTCGCTTCTTTTTTTGGCAAAATTTTTGTTTCGCCGGTCAAACCATCAAAAGACGTAAAATGGAATTTGGTTTTACCATTTTCTTTATAGAAATTAAATCCCATCATATTGACAGAAACAACATCATATCGTCCGATTTTAGCACCACAAATATGAGCCACTTCAAAAAGAACGGAATTGATAACGACACCAAGAAAAATGGCGCTGATATAATAAAGAACATACAGGAACCAGTTTGAGTTATCTAAAACATATGAATAAGTGGCATGCGGTCGAATAACGAGGAAAAAATAGGCCACTGCACCACCTAAAATCACAATCCACGCAAATAAACCAGCAACATCTTCTTTCTTCATAGAGCATCCTCCCTAGAGACAGCTTTTATAAATAATATGAGCCACCTCTTGATCAATAGGTTTAATGTGATGATCAATCACTCGTGTACCATCATCTGTTAACTTATTAACTAGTTGTTCAATATCAACATTTTCAATTTGCAAATCCCGATAATTTTCAGGCATATGAAGAAAACGAAAATATTCTTCTAACAATCTTATACCATTTTTAGCGTTTTCAGTCTTATCTTTTAGATGCGAATCAAAAACATTGCGGGCTAATTGATCAAATTTATCAATATCATAAGGCAAATAATATTTAGCCCAAGCTGGAAATAGAACCGCGAGTCCAGCTGCGTGAGCTACATGAGGATATAAGCCACTTAAAGCGTGTTCGAGTTGATGAACAGGCATGCTGGTTTTTTTACCAATGCCAGTGATTCCGTTATGAGAAAGAGAAGATGAGAGCATCAAAACCGCTCTTGATTCATAATCTCTTGGATTTTTCATTACCGCTTTTCCCGCTTTGACAACACTCTTTAATAATCCTTCCGAAAAACCATCGCAAATTTCATTGTCTGTCGAAGGCTGAAGATATCTTTCTAATGTATGCATCATAATATCAACAATTCCATAGGCGGTTTGAGTTGAGTTAACGGAAAAAGTTAATTCCGGATTTTCAATAGCAAAATCAGGTCGAACAAATTCTGAATTAAATCCTGATTTATAAGAAAGGGCATCGTTTTGAATGACACATGATGTTGACATTTCGCTTCCAGAAGCAGAAATTGTTAAAATAACTCCAATAGGAAGAGCTTGATTAGGCTTCGCAATATGACGATTAAAGTCAAAAGCATCACCATTATAATAATAACCTACTGAAATAAGTTTAGCTGTATCGATAACTGAACCTCCACCAATAGCTAGTAGATAATCTGGCTCATATTCCCTAGCGATTTCTATGCCTTGATAAACTAGTTCAACAGTGGGATTAGGACGTACACCTTCTAATAATTTATAAGTGATTTTGTGATCATCTAATGATTGCAATACTATATCGAGAAGACCGCTTTTTTTCACCGAAGATTGCCCGATAATAATCACGACTTTCTTAGCGTTCTTTGAAGACAGTATTTCACCGATTAATTGTTCCTTCTTTTTTCCAAAAAAAAGTTTTGTTTTGATTTGAAAATTAAAATCAATCATTTATCTTTTCCTCGCTTTTAAATAGTTTTTAACGGCTTTTTTCAATGAATCATCCTCTTCAAAGCAAAAACAAGTCATCAAGCCTTCAAGTGATTTGCTTTTATAAGTTGAGAGATAATAGACGATAGAATTGGAGTAAGCTAAAGCGTAAAAACGAGTGATGATTTTCCGATCATTTGGCTTTAGTTTTTTGCTATCAGGAATGTCGTCGATAAAGCGAAGGATGTTTTGATAGCAAACATTATAGATAAATTCTTGAAAAAGTTCTTTTCCCGCTGAAGAAAGAGTGGCATCAATGAAATTTTTGTTAGCTGTGTAATAAGCATAGATAATTTTAACCAACTTTTTAATATTGATCGCTTCGTCAATTTTTGGAATACTCTCATCTAAAAAGACCAAAGTTAAAAGATCATAAATATCATGAAAATGATAATAAAAAGTCTGGCGATTTATGTGACATCGCTTAGATAAAATGGTGACCGAAATGGTGTCGAGAGGGACTTCGGCCATCATGATTTTTAATGTTTCTGCTAAGCGATGTTCTGTTTTCATTTTAAGAGTGCATATTCCTTACTGATTTCAGCACCAACAATGGCATTATTGATAACGAGATGGATGTTGGATTCTAAAGAGTCGCCGTTTGTTAAATCAACAATCGTTTTCAACAAAAATGGGGTTACTTCTTTGCCTTTGATGCCAAGATTGGCGGCGTTTTTCAATGCTTCATTAATGGCATTATTAATTTCTTTTTCATCCATAGCATACTTTTCCGGAATAGGATTGGCAATTAAAATGCCTCCTTTTAAATTGTTAGTGCGCTTCTCTTTTATGATAGCAGCTGCTTCTTTGAAGGAATCAATTTTATAATCAACTTTCAATCCTGAATGAGAGGTATAAAAAGCAGGTAATTCATTCGTTTGAAAACCTAAAACTGGAACACCCATTGTCTCTAGATATTCAAGAGTAAGAGGGAGATCTAAAATTGCTTTTGCTCCTGCACATATAACTGTAACATCAGTTTTGGCTAACTCTTGCAAATCAGCTGAAATGTCCATTGTTTCTGTCGCACCGCGATGAACACCTCCGATTCCACCTGTTACAAATACTTCAATGCCCGCTTGATGAGCGATAATCATCGTGGCCGCAACAGTGGTGGCAGCCCATAATTTATTGGCATAAACAACTGGCAAATCGCGTCGAGAGACTTTAATAATTCCCTTCCTTTTACCAAATTGTTCAATTTCCTCAGGCGTCATTCCAACAATAGCATCGCCTTCAATGATACCGATAGTGGCTGGTATCGCCCCATGAGCACGAATGGTTTTCTCCACTTCAAGAGCGGTTTGAACATTCTTAGGATATGGCATCCCATGAGAAATAATGGTGCTCTCAAGAGCAACGACAGGATGTCCTTTTTCAAGAGCTTCTTTTACTTCTGGATTAATTTTTAACATCTTCTTTAGCTTCCTTCCATAACACAACAAAGTGAGTAAGTATCAAATATAAACTAGCAGAAAAAACAATCAGTAAAGCCGTGACAAGATAATTAATTCCCGACATTGAGAGGAAGTTTATTTGCAATAAAACATCAGGAGAATTAGTAAGATAACAATATAGTCCTGAACCAATTAAACACAGACCAGCAACGGCACTTAAAACAATAAAGACTGTCTTTCGATATCGATCAAAAGGCAGACATACTTGATATAAAACAACAAAACTCATAATCGTATAAATCAAAACACACATCGTGATAGCACTACTAGATGAGGAAAGCATTGTTGTTCCATCATAATCAGGTTGAACACCAGTGAAAATACCGTTTCTTTGAAGAATTAGTAATCCATAGACAGTGATAAGCGGCAAAATAATCGAAATAGCGGCTGGAATTGCTTTTTTAAGAACGTTTTTGATAAATGAACCTTGGATTTTTTCGCTGTTTTTTTGCAGAGCTAAAAAGAAGGCAGCAACTCCGATACTCAAAATTTCCCAAATATACATATTGTTTGTGATGAATGGATAACGAATTGTCGCATCTTTATTAAGTGCTGATAAAAGAAGAAAAATAGCGGAGAAAAAGAAAGCAAAAATAGTTTTAACAAGGAAAAGTGAAGCGGTTCTTTGCAAATTATTGATGACTCTTCGGCCCTCTCCAACAACATCGGGAAGAACAGAGAAATCAGAATTCATCAAAACAATATGCGAAACATTACGTGCCGCATCAGTCCCTGATGCCATGGCGATAGAACAATCCGCCCTTTTTAAAGCTAAAATATCATTAATTCCATCTCCTGTCATGGCGACGGTATTTTTATTTTCTTTCAACATTTCAATAATGGCTTCTTTTTGTTCTGGAGTGACACGACCAAAAACCGTGTAATAAAGCGCTACTTGCTTGACGTTTTCAATTGTCATGTTTTCTAACGAGATATAGTTTTCCGCTCCATCAATACCAGCTTGTCGTGCAATTTCGCTGGTTGTTGAAGCGCTGTCGCCAGAAATAACTTTAATAGCGACGCCATTGTCCTTAAACCATTTAAATGTTTTAATAGCGTCAGGACGAATTCGATCTTGAAGAACAACGATAGCTAGAGGAATAACACTTCCTGTTATTTTAGAATTTTTAATGCCGTCTTTCGCTTGTCCGACTACCAAAACACGATATCCAAGAGAAGTATATTCTTCAATTTTTGACATTGTGGCTTTTTGATTAGTTAAATCTAAAAATTCAGCGGCACCGATTACATATGTTTTGTCGCCTTTAAAAGAAGCGGCCGAATATTTATTTTCACTATTAAAAGGGATAGCAGTATTGACCCATGATGACAAATCATAAGTAAAATAATTACGTAAGGCTTTTGCGGTGGCGTTGTCGTCTTTTGTGGCAATAATAACATTAGAGATGATTTGAGCAATTTCTTCTTTATCTCTTCCTCCGAGAGGGTAGAAAGTTTTTACCGTCATTGAACCATCGGTAATGGTTCCGGTTTTATCGATGCATAGAACATTGGTTCGAGCGAGCATTTCCACCGAATAAAAATCTTGAACTTGAGCCTTTTTCTTAGCTAAAGAGATGACTGTTAAAGCTAAGGCTAACGAAGTTAGTAGATATAATCCAGACGGAATCATCGCCACCATTGAACCCGAGATATACTTAATTGATTCTTTAAGCAAATCAGCGGTTTGAAAACTACCTTGTAACCAATAGACCACTGCAGTTAAAATCCCCATGATGATAACAAGGGATCCAATGACACGAAAAAGATATCGTAACGATAGTAAAATCTGCGAAGGTGAACGATGAAATTTATTCGCCGCACCTTGTAAATGCTCAACATAACTATCTTTGCCAACTTTTTCCACCCGAGCAAAGGCTTGACCGCTCACGACAAACGAACCAGAGAGAAGCAAATCTCCTGGTTTTTTAACAACATCGCTCGACTCTCCTGTTAGAAGTGATTCATTGACAATTAATGGAGCGTCTAACAAGATGCAATCAGCACAAATTTGCGAATCTCTCGCAAGAAAAGTAATATCATCGAGAACAATTTGTTTAATCCCAACTGTTTGCTTTATCTTATCGCGAATAACAACAACTTTTGGCTGAGTAAGCAAGCGCAATTTGCCCATCAAAACACGAGCTTTAAGATCTTCGTATAAACCGATGATAATATTAGGAATGAGAACAAACAAGAAAAATAATCCCCAATAATATCCACCCCAAATCATCAAACCAGCAATGGCAAATAAAACGATATTAAAGAAACTAAACACATTGTCAAAAAAGATTTGAGCGTAACTTTTCCCGATAGCAATTTTTGTCTTATTATAAAGTTTTTGTTTAATTCGCTGTTGAACTTGCTGATTAGAAAGTCCCTCCTCAATAGAAGGGGTGAATCTTTCAATATTGCTAACTTTAGATTTTTTATTCATATGATTGTGTATAACTATAATAAAAAACTTGGAATATAAATCCAAGTTTAATTATATAAATTACTATTTATTCGTGCGAGTATTGACGGTTATCAGAGATGTATTTCAAGGTAAAATCATTACTGCCTTTTTCCACTTCGCTATATTGATAAGTGGTTTCTGTGATCAAACCATCAGCGATTTTGATATCAATGTAGTATTTAATCTCGAGAGTATCTTCGCTTGAAGTGAGGCGAGATGAGGAGGCTTGATAAACAACTTCAAATGAAGTTCCGTTTCGCAAAGCTCTAAAAGAGACAGCAAATTGATTGCTGGTTGGCAAAGTCTCATTTTGACTATTAACATAGTTAATTGTTTCAGTCAAATAACCAGCAATTTCGCTTGAATTTGTTAAATTTGTTCTTTGGAAATAACGATAATCGTTGTAAGACGATTCAACTGAAGAATCATATGAATCATCAATATAATCGTAACTTTCAGTGAAAATCTCTCCTTCGCTATCAATAGCGAGCAAGTAGGTTCCAGAAGTATTAACTAAAGAGTGTTCCAAAGTGGCAGGATCAGTAGCAGAAATATTCCATTTTTCGTCGTGAAGAGTTGATGCTCCCGAGATTGAATAACTGGTATTATTCCTCGTTAAAGTGTTGATTATTTGATAATCGTAATCACCATCAGTCCGCGAACTAGTGTTGTCAGGGTCAGCAGGATCTGGATAGAGAGTTTGATTGACATATGTATAGACAACTTTGTTAGCATAATAATCATTGGAATCAATGACAGATAAAAATGAATCGAGAGTCTCGTTGGTTATTTCTTGCTCATTAACCACAAAA
>JBAYDQ010000013.1:0-9286 GCA_041668145.1 Bacilli bacterium
CAAATCATAAATAAGCGCATAAATAATTTGCATTATTTCCTGACATTTGATAACATATCTAACGATATTGAAAGAGGAACATTTATGGCAAACATAAAATCACAAATTAAACGAGTCGAGACAAATGAAAAAGCTCGAGTGAGAAATGCATCAGCTAAATCAGCGATGAGAACAGCAGTTAAAAAAGTCAAAGCGGCCGTTGAAGCAAAAGATTTAGTTAAAGCTGAAAGCTTATTAAATGAAGCTGTTCGTCTCATTGATAAATCAGTTAGCGATGGTATTCAACACCAAAACACAGCTGCTCGTCAAAAAGGTGAATTACAACGTTTAATTAATTCGATTAAATAACTATATATTTATCGACATTTAAAATTAATTAAAAACAACTCGAATGCATAATAGCGGTCAATAAGACCGCTTTTTATTTCAAGATCAAGGTTGAAAAGATCTTCCAATGTTTGATTAAGGCGTTCTTGATTTATAGAGTGGACAGAGCGAAGCAAGATTTGGGCGCGAATAGGATTAATTCTTAATTGGGAAGCAATTTCATCTTTAGATTGTCCTTTTTTGGCTAAAAAAGAGATCTGATTCAATAGCCGAAATTGATTAGAAAGCATACTAATTAAAGTGACTGGTTCAACATTGGCAGTTTTTAAATCGCGATATAAGCCCACGACGGCGGAATTTTTACCTTGCAAAAGATAATTGAAAATTAAAAAAGCATTTTCCTCTAGAGGTCTTGTTACCATCAAAACAACATCATCATAAGTAATATGATCCGTATATAATTCAAGTTTATTAAGACTATTTTGAAAAAGAGCAACATCTCCAGAAGTACGATCACACAATTCCATCACAGCATCATTATCAATTCGAATATTTTTAATTTCCCGGCAGTAATGGCAAACATAAGATTTCCATTGATCAGGTGTTGGGTCAAGAATTTCAAAAGTTTTGCCTTTTTTCTGAATTGAGGCAAAAATGTCGCCTTTCTTATCAACATCAGAAGAATTCACAACGAGAATAACATCGCATTCAGAAGAAGGATTTTCGATGAACTGTTTTAAAGCTTCGTAATTTTGATCGGATTCAATTTTATTTCTTGGCTTGTGCTTTAATAAAAAATAGCACGAATTAATAACAACCACTTTATGTTCATAACCAAGTGGTAAGCTATTTGCATCATCAATGCATTCTTGAATGAGGGTTAAACTACCATCATATTGAACAAAATTGATGTCATCTTTTTGTGGGAGCTTCTCTTTGACAATAGAATTAAGCCTTTTTTTGATTGTCGGTGTTTGATTACCAAAAATTAAGTAAACCATATTGTTATTATCGCAAAAAACTACATAAAAATGTAGTTAAAATAATCAATCGTCCCCTCTTGATCAGTTCTTTTGATTTTAACATGATATTTTTGGAGAGTCTGAATTACTGAATCATGAGGATGGCCATAATGATTGAAACCGACAGAAATGATGGCTTCTTGAGGATGAAGATATTTAATGAAAGCTTCACTACTTGAGGTATTTGAACCATGATGTCCAACTTTCAAGATGTCACAAGGAATATTAGCGTATTCACTCATGATGACTTTTTCTACTGCGATTGGGGCATCACCCATAATAAGAAAATCCTTCTTTAGAAAATGGAATCCTAAGACCAATGAATTTTCGTTTTCCTCATTTGATGAGACGATATGGCGATTGTAATTATTGATGGTTATATCACCATAAGTCAAAGGAAAATCACTCACTTCTTCAATACATTTGCCAACGCGGAAATTAGCGATCAAAGAAGGAAGAGCTCCACAATGATCATAATCATCATGAGTTGTAATGACATAGTCGAGATGATATATTTTCTGCTTTCGAAAAAAAGGAATTAAGCATTCCGTGGCTATGTCTTGATATATCGAACCGCCCGTATCAATTAAAATAGTGCGATTTTGCTCTCTAATTAAACAAGCATCACCTTGACCAACATTGATGAACGATACCTGTTGACTTATCAAATTTCGAGAAGGTAGAAAATGAATAACTAAGAGAGCAATGATCAAAAATTCTATCTTATGATAGATGGGGCGAAAGCCGATGGAATAATAATAGATAAATATTCCATAAAGAAGATAATATAAAGTACAAATCCAATGATTCATTCCGCCACTATATATCTCAATTCTCAAATATGAGACTGGTTTAATCATTATAGTAATCAGCTCAGCACATAATTCAATGATTCTATAAATAGGAAGACCATAAAAAGAAAGCAGGGCATTACATCCAAAAAGAATAAATACAGGACTTAATATTATTTGCAGTAAGGCGGATAGCATGGATAGAGAATGATAATATTTTAATTCAAATGGTATGAAGAAAAGAGCGATAAAAATCATTTCCAAAATGACGCGCTTTGGTTTCTTGAATTTTCTAGTGATTGTGCGAATAAAAGAATAAAAAATGGGAATAGAAAAACCTAAAATAAACGCATCTTGGTACGCCAAGTGATAATCGATAAAAAGAAACATAAGACCAAGAAGTCCTAAAATATCATGAGATTTCAATTTTCCACGCAAACAAAAATTATTAATCCACCAAAAAACATTCATGAATAGAATTCTTAAAACAGAGAAGCGAGGAAATGTAAATAAACAGTAGAAACATAAAATGATGAGAGCGAATAATTTAGTCCATTTTTCTTTTAATTTAAATGATAATATGAATTCCAAAAATGCGATAAACGCGGCGAGATAAAGGCCACTCGTTGAGACAAGACGGAAAAGGTGTAGATCTTCTATATTTTGAATAATTTCAGAATCGTCTTGATGAGAAAACAAGATGGCTTGAACGAGACTTTTGCTCTGTTCATTAAAATGTGAAAGAAACCAATTTTGATAAGAGCGAATTCTCAGAGGGTTACGAAAATTAACATTGATATAATCAGCATAAAGTCTATAAGTAATTCCTTTCTTTTCTAGATAATTTTCAAAATCAAAAGAAGATTCAATATGTGAAAAACTGATCTCATTCTTATAACCTTTAATCGTTAGATAATCACCGATTTCATAGGGGTGGTTCTTTTGGTAACAGTAAAGTTTTTCGCCACTACTTGAAAAGAGAAAATAATTTTCTTTTGCTTCAAAAACAACGCCACTATATTGACTCTTTGACCAATCAAAAGAAATAAAACTCATCCCACAGCCAAGCAAGATAAAAATACTACTAATCGCAAAAACTTTTTTGCCGTGTCTTTTCCAAATGAAGATAAGAAGAAAAAAACCTACGATGGCTAAAATGATCCAATTATATCGAAGCGATAGTCCAAGCCAAAAGCAGAGAAAGACAAGAAGGATAACCACTATTGCAAAGTGATATAGTTTCTAATTTTGCGATACGTCGCATTGCCAATTCCGTAAACATCCATCAGCTCTTCAAGAGTTTGATAAGTTCCGATTTCAAGGCGATATGATACGATTGAATTAGCAATTGTTGTGGTGATGCCACTGATGGCTGTTAATTCATCAGCACTATCACTATTAACATTGACTTTTGAAATGGGTGTATTGCTGCAAACATCAGAAGTGTCGTACTTTGGAGCGATATAATAAGTATCACCAATCGTTAATTCAGTCGTTTCAAAATAAGCCTTTTCATCTGCGTTATTTGTTACTCCTCCCGCTGCTTCAATCAAATCTGACATTGCGACTACACCAGTAATTTTGTAAGTGCCAGCTATGCTGATTTCGCCTTCGATAGTATAAGAATTGGCGTCGCTGGTTTCTGTTGTTTCATTTGTATTTGAAGATTTCATGTTTGGATCGAGAAGCATAAAACCTCCGATGACAATAAAAGCGACGATTATAACACCGATAATGATTTTTACCATATAAAAACCTCCTATAAATCTAGGAGGTCTTAATCATTCGAAAATGAGAAATAAATTAATAAATTGTTATTTAGATTCTTTGGTGTTTTCGCTTGATTCAATTTTAACAATCTCAATCTTGTAAGGTTTAGTCCCTTTGACTTCAACAACGTCGCCTAAGGACTTGCCAATAATCGCTTCACCGAGAGGACAAATGTTAGAGATAATACCACTAAATGGATCACTTTCAATTGTTCCCAAAATTTTGTAGCGTTGTTCGTCTTCGCTGCCAGCAATTTTAATCGTGACCGTAGAGCCTAAGGCCACACGATTAGTGTGCTTAACTTCTTCGATGATTTCGGCTGTTTCTAAAATATCTTCGATTTGTTTGATGCGAGCTTCGACTTCGGCTTGTTTATTTCTTGCCGCATCGTAATCAGCATTTTCACTTAAGTCGCCTTGTGCGCGTGCTTCAGCTAATTGAGATTTCACTTCATCTCTCGTCACATCGATTAATGTACGGAGTTCGTCTTGCAGTTTTTGATAACCGGCCTTGGTAATTTTTAATCTTTCTGTCATGTATCTATCCTCTTTAATTATGATTAATTAAGCAAGCGTTATTATATCAAGGAGAAAAAACAATTTCCACAGTTTATTTAATTGCTAGGTTTATATATAATATAATCCATGTCAAAGAGTAATAAATCACATCGCTTAATAAATCTCTTTCTAACTTTCTTAAAAATTGGAATTTTAACTTTTGGTGGTGGCTATGCGATGATTCCTATCATTGAAAAAGAAGTCGTTGAAAAACAAAAATGGATTGATCAATCTGAAATGTTTGATATTCTCTCTATCAGCCAATCGACTCCTGGTCCTGTCTCGGTTAATACCGCCACATTTGTTGGTTATCGCCTCGCAGGTTTCTGGGGCAGTTTCTTTGCGACGCTTGGTCTTGTTACTCCTTCATTTTTCATCATCTTATTGATTTCGTTTTTTTATCAAACTTTTTTATCATGGGAAATTGTTAGCGCCACTTTTTTAGGCATTCGAGCCGGAGTGGTTATTCTTTTAATTGATGCGACGATTAGATTAAAGAAAATGATGAAATTAACTCCTTTAACAATCGCAATGTTTCTCATTACTTTTTTAACTATTTCCGCCTCTTTCTTTTTTAATTTAGATCTCAGCATTGGCTCTTTTAAAATTTCTCTATCAATTATTTTAATTATTGTTGGAATCATCATTGGACTAGTGGCTACCTCATTGACAAAAGGAGAACAAAAACAATGATTTTCTTTGAATTATTCTATGTTTTCTTTTTGATCGGCCTCTTCACTTTTGGAGGTGGTTATGGGATGATTGCCATGGTTTCAGAACAAGTTGTCACTCGCGGATGGATCAGTGATACTGTTTTATCTGATTTTGTGGCTGTCAGTCAATCAACACCAGGACCTTTCGCAATTAATATCGCGACATTTGTCGGCAGCCAAACGGCAGGTGTTTTCGGTGCCATATGCGCGACATTAGGTGTGATTATGCCATCTTTTATCATCATTCTTATCGTCGCTGCCATTATGAATAAATTTTTACATAATCGTTATGTCAAAGGAGCTTTAATTGGGGTTCGTCCTGTGATTGTCGGTTTAATCTTTGCTACCGCGATGTCATTTCTTTTCAAACTTGTTTTTCAAGCTAGTTCGACGGGAAATCTCTATGTTCCCACCGCCACTTATCGTCAATCATTGACAATCTTTATCATGCTATTAGGCATTTATATCGGCTATCGAAAAGTGAAAAAGAAAAGTCCTAATCCCGTCGCTTTGTTAGGTATAAGCGCATTATTAGGGCTGATTGTCTTTTGGATTTTATAATTTAATTATTTATTAATTTTTGGATCTTCGTTAAAAGCGTTAAAAACTTCTTCAACTTCTTCATATTCTTCATCATCTTCAATTTCGGTCAGTTCGCCCTGCTCGTTATATCGCATAGCGATAATTTCATCTGGTTGCTCAGGATCATAGAAAAAGACATAGGATGTTTTTCGTTCAGGATGATCGTAAGTAAAAAGAATTTCCATACGATGTTCTTTTCCTTCGCTATCGGTGATAATAATCTGACGTTCTTCTTTATTTTCCATGGTTAAATTCCCTTTTTCTAATATATGTATCTAGAATAACACAAGCGGCAATTTTATCGACGTTTTCTTTTCTTTGCTGATGGTTCATGCCCCGTTCATTAATGGAATTATGAGCAGAAACAGTCGATAATCTCTCATCCACCATTTCAATCTTTAAGGAAGGATTGGCTTTTAAAAGATCATCGCGGAAACGGAGACATGATTCACCCATTTCGCTCATATTGCCACTTAAATGAAGCGGCAAACCAATGGCAATTTCATCAATCTCTCGTTCATCAACGAGCTGTAAAACATGCTGACGAGCGACGATAAATTGGTTTTTAGGAAAGCGAAACGTTTCCACTCCATGAACAAAACCCAAACTATCACTTTGCGCGATGCCAAGTGTGTTAGTGCCTAAATCTAAACCTAAAACCTTTTTCATCATTCAAAAATTATTTTCTTAGCAAGAGCTAAAGCGTCATCTATCTTATTCGGAGTCTTGCCTGCGCCACTAGCAAGTTCATTTCGGCCTCCGCCACTACCACCAAGAACAGCGGAAATCCGTCTGACTAATTCGCCAGCTTTATAACCTTCTTTAATAGCTAAATCAGAGCAAGCTACTATGAGAGGCAATGTCTCATTTTCTTCGCCAATTAACACGATAAGGTAATTGTCTATCGATTGTTTGAGGTGATCAACTAGCGACATCAAATCGGCCCTTTTAGTGGATTTCAGAGAAGTAATCAAAATATTGAGATCTTTATTTGTAACTATTTTTTCTTGGAGATATTTACTTTGTAATTGTGCCAATTTATCGGACAATGAATTAATTGTTTTACGATTCTCATCGAATTCGTTTTTCATATTAGCTAGACGAGAAGAGATATCGTTATATGAGGTAACATCGACTTGTTTTTCCAAGCGATTTAAAATCATTTCACGTCGCTTAATTAATTGATAAGCGCCATCAGATGTTCGAGCTTGAATACGACGAATACCTGCCGCGATTGATTCCTCAGATTCGATGACAAAAATGCCGATATCTTCAGTATTTTTAACATGAGTCCCACCACAAAATTCTTTGCTGACATCACCGAAACAAACAACTCGTACAACATCGCCATATTTGTCATTAAATAACGCTTTAGCTCCTAATTTTTTAGCTTCGTCAAGAGGAAGAATTTTTGTTTCGCAAGGAATCGCTTCGCTAATCCAAGCGTTAACTTTTTTCTCCACTTCATTTAGTTGTTCAACGCTAATTTTCTCAAAGTGATTAAAATCAAATCTCGAGTACTCATCACTTACATAAGAACCATGTTGAGCGATATGATCGCCCAGCACTTCACTGAGAGCTTTTTGTAAAAGATGCACAGACGAATGATTGCGCATAATTTTAAAACGTTTTTGTTCATCAATTTTGGTGATAAATTCATCTCCAACTTTAACTTCTCCATATAAAACATCGACATGATGGAGATACTGCGAATGCGGAGCTTTACTGACGGAGGTAACATTTAAAACTGTCTTTTCATTTTCTAAAGTTCCAGTGTCGCTAATTTGTCCGCCACTTTCGGCATAAAAATTTGTTTGATCTAGCATGACTTCACCATTTGAAGTCAAAGAATCAACCTTCACACCATCATTAAACAAAGCGATCACATGGGCTTTTATAGGAGCAATATCATAAATAAACTTAGATGGTAAATTACAGTTCAACAAATCAACAGACTGCTTGTTCATACTCTGTAAATCACCACGAGCATTTCTCGCTCTTTCTTTTTGGGCATCCATTAATTTTTCAAAACCCTCTAAATCAACTTTGATACCATGTTCTTCACAAATTTCAATGGTTAATTCTTTGGGGAAACCAAAGGTATCATAGAGGAGAAACATATCATCAGCCGATAATGTCTTAGCATTTTTAATGTCCTTGAGAAGAAGAGTCTCGCCATTAGCTAAGGTTTTAAGAAACTTTTCTTCTTCCGCTTTGACCATCTTTTCAATGAAAGCTTGTTTTTGATGGAGATATGGATAATATTGATCCATGATTGTCACCACCGTACCGATCAAATCATATAAAAAGGGATGATCAATGCCTAAAACACGACCATAACGATCACCTCGGCGAAGCAAGCGTCGCAAAACATAACCGCGGCCTTCGTTAGAGAACATCGCACCATCGGCTAAGGCAAAAGTAATCGCCCGGATATGATCGGCAATAACACGGAAGGCTAATTTATTATCTTCATATTGATGATGAGACATCACTTCGACTTTTTGAATAATTGGCCAGAATAAATCAGTTTCAAAATTGGAATCTGTGCCTTGAATAACACAAGCGAATCTTTCTAGTCCAGCACCTGTATCGATATTTTTGCTTGGTAACTCTTTATATTCACTACGTGATTTTCCGGGTTCGGAATTGTATTGAGAGAAAACGATATTCCAAATTTCAACATACCGATCATTTTCAATATCTTCTTTTAATAATTTCAATCCTAATTGTTGAGGATCATATTTTTCTCCGCGATCATAAAACATTTCAGTATCCGGGCCACAAGGTCCGGCTCCGATTTCCCAAAAATTATCGCTAATCGGAATAAGGTGATCTTCATTCACACCGTGACTAAGCCACTCTTTTTTAGTCTCTAAATCGCTAGGATGATAGGTGATATAGATTTTTTCTTTAGAAAATCCATACCATTTAGAATCAAATAATAATTCACTGGCAAAGCTGATTGCTTCTTTGCGAAAATAATCGCCAATTGAAAAATTGCCCAGCATTTCAAAGAAAGTATGATGACGAGCCGTATGACCGACATGTTCGATATCATTCGTACGGATTGATTTTTGAGCGTTAGCAATTCGGCGACTTGGAGGAATTTCACTGCCATCAAAATATTTCTTTAAGGCGGCTACTCCAGCATTAATCCACAATAAAGTGGGATCATTCTTGGGAATGAGTGAACTGCCTGGTTCGATGTGATGACCTTTGCTTTTAAAGAAGTCTAACCACATCTGACGGATTTCATTAGCTGTCATGTTTTTCATCGTTATTTCCTCCATAAGATAAGAAAACGTTCCTTAAGGAACGATCATTAACCGCGTTACCATCCTTATTCACACGCTATTGCGTGATGCACTTAATTAATTACTAAACAGTAGTAGACTGGCGGCGTTGCCCGCATCTTCAGAAGTGGCCCATCTATCTTTTTATATATCCTTGCACCACCCGGATACTCTCTTTTTAAAAAGAATAGATTTCTTTTCTTGCTATATATGTAATTTATCACATAA
>JBAYDQ010000014.1:0-9143 GCA_041668145.1 Bacilli bacterium
AGCCTCTTTATAACTGACTTCGTGAAGATTTTGACCGATATAACCAGCGTAACCACGTTGAGCTGTATCGTATTTTAATAAGTTCGCTAACATTTTTGGGGAAGTTAAATCGTTAATTGCGACGATTTCATATCCTTCAGCCCCAAACATTTGGCGGAACGCTAAACGGCCGATACGACCGAATCCATTAATTGCAACTTTTACTGACATACAATAATGTCCTCCTTCGCTTGCGGGATATAGTATACACTATATGAAAAATCCTTTTCAAGCGAAATAAAAAAATGTCCATGGGACACTTTCATAGAAAATGATATTTTGTAGTTTAAGGAAGTTTAAGATCGCTGAAGAGGTCGACAAAGGAAATATTCAGAGCATGACATATCTTTGATAAAATGAGAAAAGTTGGATTTCGATTACCTCGTTCAAGATCTGAGAGATAATTTTTATTTATCTTTGCTTCCAGAGCGAGGGTTTCTTGACTCCAATCTTTAGCGAGTCGATAGGAGCGAATGCGCTGCCCAAGAATTATCAAATTATTCATCCTTGAAACCTCTCATAGATTTGATGAAGAGAACGGAAGAGATGATTAACATTACTTTTTGTGACGGTCTTCTGCAATTTCTGCGATAACAAAAGGGCAAGTTCAGTCATCGATGAAGCATCATTTTCTAATCTAATGTGACATAGTAGGCGCATTTTAGGATTGCCAATATTATCAATTCCTAATTTCTCATCAATCACTTTAATCTCTTCAATTTGTCTTTGAGAAGTTTCATAAATCTTCGTGATATTGGCGGTGTCGAGATTCGTCAACCGATTAGCATTGTTAGCGTAATCGCGATCAACGCGAACGTTTTCAAACTCCATACAAGCTTCGACAGCGCCGATGATAATCAAAAAATTAGCAATTTGATCACTCTTTTTAAAATAGATGATGTATTTGTCGCGGCGATGAACGATTTTTGGTTCAATATTGCTGTTTTTATAACGCGCAAAAAGATGAGACATCCATTTGGCATAGTTCTCAGAGTTTAATGATAATTCGAGATGATAATTGGAAGTCATCGGTGAATTGACGGAACCAGAGGCGAGAAAAGCTCCGCTTAAATACCCGGCAATGCTGCTATCATTTGAGACGATATTTTTAGAGATTTTGCCTTCAAAAAAAGAGATTTCTAAATCGGCGATGATGGCTTCGGATTTATCGCCGATGTTAATGACATAAACGGTTTTTTTCCGCGAATTACGATAAAAAGATAAATGAGCATCGGCTTGATAGACATCATTGATAGATTGATAGATAAACTTGGCAATTTTGGCATTCTCAGTTTCAAGAGATAACTGACTTTGACGATCGTGAATGATGACTGATCCGTTTATACGGATGTAAGCGGAAAGCAGAGCCTTTAAACGCTCCTTATCTTCATAGGTATTATTGCATAACTCTTCTTTAACAATTTGGGTAAAAGATTGCGTTTGTCTCATAGATAGTCCTTGTTGAGTTCGGGAGAATCGCGGTGAATGGCCTCCGTTTTATACTGATGGCTAAAATGTTCCGCTAAATAATTGGCAACATAGGTAGAGCGATGCTGGCCACCACTGCAAGCGATACCAATATTGTAGATTGGCCTTCCAGTCTTTTGCACATAGACAAGATGGACTTCGAGAAATTTGACAATATTATCAATGATTTTTTGTGTTTCAGGAAAAGAATTCATGTAGTCAATAACTTGTTTGTCTGTGCCGTTTAAGGCCTTTAGATTATCAATCCAATAAGGATTAGGAATGTTTCGCACATCAAAGATCATGTCTAAATCCATCGGCGTGCCATTTTTATATCCAAAGGAAACAAAATATATCGAGGTGATATTTTCATCTTCCTTCCCTGTTAATTTATTGTAGAGATTAACTCGCAAAGATTTAATGCTAAGCGTCGAAGTGTCAATATAAATATCGGCATCAGAAAAAAGATTAACCGTTTCTTTGTTGTCTAATTCAATCGCTTTATCAAGAGAAATCTGCTGAGTCAAACAGCGCGGATGAGCATGGCGGCTTAAACGGTAGCGTTTTTGTATTTCATTGGGATCAGCGGATAATAAGATGAGTTTTGTTTTGAATTCAGAATATTTTCGACTCGATTCAAGAATTTTTTTTGCATCAAATAAAGAGACCACCAAACAAAATTTCTTGGTCTTGTAAGCGTTGGATAAAAAGCTCTTTAAAATAGCGTCAGTAGCTTCAAAAGGAGCGTTTTCCACAATATAATAACCTAATTCCTCAAAAACGAATTTCGAGGAAGAGATTCCTGAACCAGATGGACCTGTTAAAATATTAAGTTCAAGCATAATATCATCCTTCCTTGAGATAAGAGGCGATTGACTTAGCGGCGACCATCCCATCATGTTCCGCGAGATAAATCTGACGAATCGGACGAGGAAGAACATCCCCACCAGCGAATAAACCCGGAATAATGGTCATCATATTCTTATCGACAGGAATATTGCCATTTTCATCGAGCACTCCCTCTATTTTCATAAATTGTGTATTGGGAATTTGGCCAATTAATGGAAAAAGACCATTGATTTGCAATGTTTTTATTTCCTCAGTTTCGCGATTTTGAATTTTGAGACCAGTGACTCGATCAGAGGCTAAAATTTCTAAAGGAATAAAAGGAGTAAGAATTGTGACATTGGCTTTCGCTTTTAATTCCTCGAGAAGTTGATCTTTACCACGAAACTCAACGCGACGATGAATAAGATAGAGATGATTGACAATATTTGAGAGATATAAAGATTCTTTTAAAGCTGAATTGCCACCACCAACGACCGCAATGTCGGCGCCTTTAAAGAAATGTCCATCACAGAGAGCGCAATAGGAGATACCATGACCTAATAAAGCATTTTCATTCGGAAAACCTAACTGCTTTTCCTTAGTGCCGGTCGCGATTAAAACAGCTTTAGCGGTATAAGTATTTTGTGAGCATTTAAGGGTGAAAATATTGTCTTGTTTAGTTAATGAAAGAACATCTTCCCCAATTATTTCAATTCCTGATTGATCAATTCTTTCAAAAAAGGCATAAGCTAAATCAGGGCCAGGTACTTCCTTGAAACCAGGATAATTATCAACGCGAGGGGCGATGTTAACTTTTCCTCCCGGAGTACTTCTTTCAACGATGGCAAGTGAAGAAAAGCCAGCTTCTTTTAATTTCAAAGCTGCGCCGATACCACACGGACCACAGCCGATGATTAAGACATCATAATTTTTATTCATCTTGTAAGACCTCCCATAAATTTTTAAAAGATTGAATTTGATATTGGGGTTTTAGTGAAGGATTAATTTTTCGTGGACCCCATTGTACTAAGGCGACATCCACCCCAGCGTTTTGACTGGTCATAAAATCGATATCATTATCGCCGATATAGAGAACGCGATGATAATCAGTTTCCTTTAGAATCTGCATGGCTTTTTCAATACCTTCACCTTGAGGTTTACTATTGATAACATCATCAAATCCAATAATGGCGTCAAAGATATTTTCAAAGCCCAAAAGTTGCAAACAATAAAGAGTTGTTTGATGGATTTTATTCGTCACGATACCTAAATGATAACCTTCTTTTCGCAAAGATTGAAGGGTCTCCTTGGTCTGAGGATAAGTCTTTAAATATCGCGGATAGAGATTCCATGAAATATCGTGAAATTCTTTGAGCAACTCCTCTTGATTTTGAAGAGGAAATTCTTTTTTGAGTGTCTCTTTTATCGGCGGACCCGAAAAAAGAAACATCTGTTCAGGAGAAGCTTGATATCCAGAGCGATATTTAGCATAGAGGCGGATAAATGTTTGCGCAATTAAATCATCGGTATCCACTAAAGTCCCGTCCATATCAAACAAAAGAGTGCGATATTTTTTAGGCATTTTCGTTCCTTTTAAAACGATATCCACGAACGATGTAAGGAATGGAGACGGCCAAACCACCGAATAAAGAAATCCCCACCGTTAAGATAATTAATCCTAAATTAAAGGGAGAGAATCCGACTTGTAAGGTATGGTCGCTTTGCGCAATCATCACGATGGAGCAAATAATTAACGCTAAACTGACAAAAAGCAAAACGCTAGAACCGATGAGACCAGTTTTAAACCATGACGTTTTTGGTTTCATAAGTCCTTTTTTATTTTTAATAATATTGCGGATAGTGTGATTTAAAATAATCGCTAGCGCTCCAAAAGCGATGAAGGCGAGTGACCAGAACCAACTCCAGAAACTGTCCATGATGTATCGACCATCGCGCAAAGGTTCCATAATTGCTCTCACGAGACCATACCAAATGAAATAGCCAGCCGCTAAATCACCAAAATCAGTGAATTTGCGGAGCTTTTTACCAAAGAGATAAGCGATGAGAAAGAAACCAATTAAATTAATCGCTCCTTCAATCAAGAAGAGAGGAACGAAAATATTGCCATTGCCTTGAAGGAAAAGATTGATGTTTCCGTCATGACCAAATTGCATATTATTATAAATAATCTTTGGGAGCCATGACCAATAAGTGCCACTCATTTCAATTCCATGAACTTCACAGTTGAAGAAGTTACCCCATCGTCCCACGGCTTGTGCGATTAAAATGGAAGGTAAAGCAATATCCATAATGACAAAAATGTTATAGCCTTTGTTTCGCCACATGAACCAAAGAACACCGACGACAATGCCCGTTAATGCTCCGCCCAAAATGGTTAAGCCCCCATTCCAAATCTCAAACATTGACATTGGATTACTCGCGAATTCCGAATTCCAATTGCCGATGACATAAAACAAACGGGCTCCGATAACACCAGCGGGGAGCGCCACGAGAAAAGTCGACTCTAAAATGCCATGTCTTCCATATTGACGATATAGTTGATGATCGCAATAAAAGTAAACAATAATAGCTCCTGTAAGAATACATAATGCATACCAAGCGATGTTAGGTTTGTTACCAAAAACACCAGGATATGCCCATCCTTCTTCAAAATTAATCCCATTTGGTAAGGGGCTAGTGAGGTTAATATAATCGGCGAAACCATCTAAGGTCACAAAAAGAAAAATGAAAGAGGAGATAATTGAAATTATCATCCAGCGAAAAAACCATTTATCTAATTTTTCATTGATGTTTTTACCATAATAATGAGTGATAAAAAGCGTGAGACCAAAAAAGAAACTAAAACTAAAGATAAGTCCGCCTAAGGCCGCCGCTAAATACTCATTCCATTTCGCAGTAATTTCATTCATCGCATAAGTAAAGAGAAAGGCTGAAGTTAAACTCACCGCAAAAGCAATTCCATAAATGAGAAGTTTCTTCAATAAAATTTCATAAGAAAGTTTATGTCCTTGACTCTTCACGCTTTTCGAAACATTGATTAAGCCAAGCACAAGAATAACAATCGCTCCTAAAAGGAAAAAAATAAAAAATACTAACCCTAAAACATTCATATTAATGATAATGTCCTTTCTTCAACACATTTTTGAGATATTGACCCGTATAAGATTTTGGATTTTCACTGACCTTCTCCGGTGTTCCAGTAGCGATAATACTTCCGCCTTGGTCACCACCATCAGGACCTAAATCAATAATATAGTCGGCGGTTTTAATCACGTCGAGATTATGTTCAATCACGATGACAGTGTCACCATGATCCACTAATCGTTGCAAAATTTTAAGCAGTCTTCCAACGTCATCACTATGAAGACCAGTCGTTGGTTCATCGAGAATATAAACGGTTTTGCCAGTCGGTCGTTTTTGTAGTTCAGCGGCTAGTTTGACTCTCTGGGCTTCGCCACCTGATAAGGTTGTCGCTGGCTGTCCGAGCTTGATATAATCAAGACCGACATCATAGAGGGTTTGAATTTTTTTCTTTAATGACGGACGATTTTCAAAGAAATGAAGAGCGTCCTCCACCGTCATCTCTAAAACGTCATAGATATTCTTTCCTTTATAAGTGACTTGCAAAGTTTCATCGTTATAACGCTTGCCACCACAAGAATCACATTTGACATAAACATCAGGAAGGAAGTTCATCGGAATTCGCACAATGCCTGCTCCTTGGCATTCTTCGCATCGCCCACCGACAACATTAAAAGAAAAACGCCCTTTGGTGAAACCGCGAGCTTTCGCTTCGATGGTCTCGGCAAATAAATCACGAATACTATCAAATAATTTCACATAAGTAGCGGGGTTGCTTCTGGGAGTTCGTCCAATTGGTTCTTGCGAAACATCGACAACTTTATCGACATTTTCTAAACCTGAAATAGAAGTAACCGGTCCAGCAATCATTTGCTCCTTGCTAAAATATTGCTTGAGATGTAAGAAAAGAGTTTGAATAACTAAGGAAGATTTGCCACTACCTGACACGCCCGTTACGACAGTAAATGTTCCGAGAGGAAAATCAACATTAATCTTTTTAAGATTATTGCACGTTGCACCGCGAATTTTAATAAACTTGCCATTGCCCTTATGACGTTTGATGGGAATCGGAATATATTTTTGACCTGAGAGATATTGACCCGTAATGCTTGTGGGGCATTTTTCGATATCTTCAACTGAACCAGTAGCGACAACCTCACCACCATGAATTCCTGCGCCAGGACCAATATCGACGATAAAATCAGCGCTTTTAATCATTTCTTCATCATGCTCAACAACAATAAGGGTGTTTCCTAAATCGCGCATTTCTTTTAGAGTGCCGATTAGTTTTTCACTATCTCTTTGATGGAGTCCAATTGAGGGCTCATCCAAAACATAGAGAATGCCAGTTAATTTCGAACCAATTTGGGTCGCGAGACGAATTCTCTGTGATTCGCCACCCGATAGAGTCAACGCCATTCTCGACAAGGTGAGATATTCAAGTCCTACATCACACAAAAAAGAAGTGCGATTGTCAATTTCTTTAATGACTAATTGAGCAATTTCATTTTGATTTGGACTAAGTTTTTGCGGCAATTGACGAATCCATGCCCTCAACTCTTTAACTTGTAAAGAAGAGACTTGATAGATATTCTTTTCATCAATTAAAACTGAAAGTGCTTCAGGATTTAATCGAGCCCCATGACATGTTGTGCATTCCGTGTCATGGAGAAAACGAGCATAATAATCTCTCATCCAGTCAGAGGTTGTTTCACTATAGAGACGTTCAACTTTATTTTTTATTCCCTCGATATATCCAATACGATTATTAGTATTTCCAGAAGAAGATTTTAAGGTGTATTTTTGAATATCAGGTGAACCGTAGAAAATAATCTTCTTTTGGGTTTCACTCAAATCTTTAAACGGAACATTCATGGGAATTTGATATATTTTACAAAGTAAAGTAAATTCTTGCCACTCGAGATTTTGAGAGCCCACCATATGACGATAGTATTCAATAGCTCCGTTATTGATGGTTAGTTCTGGTTTGGGAACTAAGAGGCGTGGATCAGCCTCGCGTTTAATACCCAAGCCTTTGCAATCAGGGCAACATCCAAGTGGAGAATTAAAAGAAAACAAGCGTGGTTCAAGTTTGGGCACGGAAAAACCGCAGATGGGACAGGTGTGCTTATCGCTCAAAACTTTTTCTTCAATATCTGAAAGGATGACTAAAAGACCATGCGACCAATCAAGGGCGGTTTCAATTGATTCGAAAATACGCGTTCTCGCTTCGGGCTTAACAATGATGCGATCAACGATGATATCAATATCATGTTTTTTATTTTTATCGAGTTCTTTGATTTCATCAATAGTCATGACTTCTCGATCGATGCGCAAACGAGTAAAACCATTTTGGCGAATTTTCTCAATAATATCTTTTTGACTGCCTTTTTCTTGATGAACAACGGGGGAAAGAAGCTGAATTTTGGTTCCTTCAGGATAATTTAAAACTTGATCTGTCATCAAAGTGGGCGAAAAAGAAATAATCGGAATATGATGCGTGGGACAATAAGGAATTCCAACGCGACCATAGAGAAGACGTAAATAATCATATATTTCAGTCACTGTCCCCACTGTCGAACGAGGATTGTGAGAGACGCTTTTTTGATCGATGGCTATGCTCGGTGATAATCCGTCGATAGAATCGACATCCGGTTTATTATAATTTCCTAAAAACTGACGAGCATAACTCGACATTGATTCCATATATTTTCTTTGACCTTCCGCAAAGATAGTATCAAAAGCTAAAGTTGTTTTGCCACTACCAGAAAGCCCAGTAAAAACAACTAGCGATTCTTTGGGTATCGCCAAATCAATGTTTTTTAGATTGTTTTCTCGTGCACCTTTAATAAAAATTTTTTTGTTCATAACGTTTGATTTATTCTATCAAATAATTCAAGTGATAGAAATGATAACACTTTTTAGTGTTCATATTTTCGAAAAATAATATAATAGAGAGGATTCGGGACGTAGCGCAGTTTGGTAGCGCACTACCTTGGGGTGGTAGGGGTCGTGAGTTCAAATCTCATCGTTCCGACCATTTAAATGAAAAAGTCTTAGTTTTCTAAGGCTTTTATTTTTATATTTGAGCAATAATTGGGTCAATATCATGTGAATTGATAATAAAGATATGATTAAAATATTGTCGATCATCGTCATCAGGAAGTTCAAATTTGGCGCACAAAAGATCTAGCACATCCTCCGGAACAGGGAAAGGTCGTTCGGCATTTTGCTTGTTGACAATATGTCGAGGAAGGTTAAACAAAACCAAATCAATTTCTTCGAATAATGGCTTAAGAAATTTGGTAGCTTCAATGCGATAAGTCGAATTGCTATGAGTGGCATCAAGAACCACCACCCCCTTTGGATCAGTAGCGTAAACGTAAGCGAGTTTATAATACATTTTCCACATTAAGCGATCTTCGGACAGATCTTGTTGATTTCCTAATATCACTGTTCGTAGGGCATCGCTTGAGACAACATAAACATGGGAGCCTTTGGCTTTTCTTAAACTGGCCGAGAAATAGGACTTGCCACTTCCTGGGACACCAGATAACACAATTAATTTTGCCATAATCTTTTTCTTGAAATCTATCTTAACAAATTGATGACATATTGTGAAGAAGAGAGAAAAACGAAAAAGCAGGATATTATCCTGCTAAATCTTTAAACTTTTCTATATTGGTGCTTTTTTTCTTAGGCCTTGC
>JBAYDQ010000015.1:0-8891 GCA_041668145.1 Bacilli bacterium
ATGTTGCTGGTCACTTAACAGTTGTTTCTAGTAACTTAGAAGTTGTCACAACTTATGGATTTAGTCTATCTGCTCTTGCAGCAGGCACAGTGACAGTCACCGTTAAATTCTACCAAGTCGCTGATACTGTCGATCTTACAATTAGCCCAAGACTAACTAACAAGGACAAATACGGAACAGTTCACGAAGGAACACTAGCGGATCCATTTGATAATACAGACGCAGTTAAAGTCGGCGCTTGGACTGAAACAAATGGCAACACTCCCGACGAACTTTATGTGACTGGCGTTGTGACTAGTTGGTATCATGCTCCTGGCAGTCGAGATGATGGAGCTGTCTCATTCTATCTCGCCGAAATCGTCGCTGGTGAGGGACATTTCGAAGTTTATAAATGCTATGCAGAAAATGGTGATCCATTGACTTATGATGACATTTGGACTGGTGGCACCATCGTTGCTTATGGTATTATCACCAATTACAGCGGCATTTATGAAACCAGTACAGCTAAATTAGCTTCTTGTACTGGTGACAAACCACAACCACAACAAACCATTCCCGCGACTGTTGCCTCAGCTTTAACCGTCGGTCTCGCCTTAAGCGATGGCGATTCTACTTACGATTTATATGCTGTCACTGGTTACGTTGTTCAAAAATCTGGAACAAACTATTGGATGGCTGATCTCGCAAACGAAACTGATAGTGCTAAGATGATTGAAATCTTCAATTACAGCGATCCAAATGACGTTATGCTATTTGGTGCTAAAATTACAGCCACAATGTCTTTAAAGAACTATCACGGCACGATTGAAAATTCCGGCACCCCAACAGTGGTGTTAATCACGGCTGGTACAGCTTGGGATATCAATTACACTAATGTCGATGTTGCTGCGGCTTTAACTGCTGCTACTGCCTTAGCGGATAATGCTACTTCCACAGCCTATTACAAAGTGACAGGTTTTATCGTTGAAGTAACCACTGCTTATAATGCAACTTATGGTAATATTTCATTTACTATTGGCGATACAGCCGAAGCCACTGAATTATTAACCGTCTATCGTTTAACTGTTACTGCTGCTGAAGCGGAAACAATTGTAGCTGGTTCATCTATTGTCGTCGGTGGACAACTTCAAAAATATGTCAATAGCACTACTTCTGCCGTCAATCTAGAATTAGTGTCTGGTGTTTTATTCTCAGTTGGATCAGTTACTCCTCCAGCTCCTGAATTTGTCGCCAGTTTAACTCTTGACTTTTCTACTGATTACGGTATTTCTCTTGATACAGTTACTACTCCAACTTCCTATACTATCGGCTCCGTTTCTTATGGATTAAATGGTGGGAAACATGGCAAGAACTATTCATCTGGTCTATTTGAATACTTAATGCTTTATAATGCCAGTTCGGGTGCTTTTTGGAACGAAACCGCTATGACTTCTGCGATTAATCGCATTAGAATTACAACTGGAAGTAGCGCTTCCGCAACTGCTGTTTATTCATTGACTGTTGGAACAGCTGTCATGGCCAGTTCTCAGCCTCAAGCAAGTGCGACCGAAGCTTATGTCATCGGCGCAGGAGCATCTTACATTTTTGATTGCTCTTCTGTGAGCGATGCGACATACTTCAACATTTCTGCTTTCACAAAAAATTGCCAAGTCGCGAAACTCGAAATTGAATTTGTTTCATAATCAAACTATTCAGGGCAATTAATTAGACTCGGATTTTCCGAGTCTTTTTTTACCCATAATTTAAATTATCAAAGACAATTCGCGGATGAATAATACTATAAAATTTATCATTTTTTGTTATAATAGAAATACTATGAAAAATAACAAAATATCTCTTTTAACTGTCGTGACCTTTTTCTCTCTTACCTCGTGCGGTGTTAATGTTCCATCGGAGGTCAATTTTACGCTTGCTAATCTTGGTGCTGAAGTTAACATTCATACTGAAACTCAAACAGCGTATTTAGAAAGTGGTGATCCGGATAATTATGTTAATCAACATGAAATGGAACTATCAACTTTTTCTAATTCTGGTCCCGCATCAGTTCATTTTTCATGGACTGTTTCTACTGACAATAATGCTAAGGCTAGTAAATATATCATTGCTGTTTCAGAGGATGAAATTTTTGATGATGATGATTGGACCATCACCAGCAAAACAACAACCGCTGAAATGTTTAATCTTAAAGTTGCTATGACATATTATTGGAAAGTAACCGCCTATTATGGAACTGCCACCTTTGAAAGCAACGTTTCTTCTTTCACCATTAAATCACAAGGGCCACGAAACATCGAAGTAGAAGGAGTGGAAAATGTTCGTGATTTAGGCGGGTGGAATATTGGAGATGAACAAATATATAAGCAAGGCTTGATTTATCGTTCAGCCGAGTTAAATGGCGACGAAGACGGGCTTTCGGCTCCAACAAAGAATGGTAAAAAAGTCTTATTAGAACAATTAAAAATTAAAAGTGAAGTTGATTTACGAAAAACTTTAACGGTCAATAATGATGATGAAGTTTGTGGCATCACATCCTCTCCTTTAGGTGATACTGTTCAATATGCTTCATTTCCAATGATTTTTGGTGGTTCAAATATTTTTACCAATGCGAGCAACACTGATAGTTTAAAATCGTTCTTCAATTATTTAGCTGAACCAACAAACTATCCCATTATTTTTCATTGTGTTCGTGGCACTGACCGTACAGGAGCTCTATCTTATGTTCTCGGCGCGCTGTGTGGGATGACATATGATCAACTATTGAGCGATTATTTATTTTCCAATTTTGCAAATATTAATAGTTCAATTATTGATGAACGTAACATTTCAGGAACGATGTTCTACCCAGCTGGTATCAATAAATCCTCAGGTGATTCTTTGGCGGAAAAAGCGGCCAATTATTTAATTAACACGGTCGGTGTTTCATTAACAACCATTCAATCTATTAAAAGCATTTTGCTAGCTGATAAATAAAATCGTCTTGCGCCATTAAAAGCATTGTTATACAATAATCAAGCGTCGATGGTCCCTTAGCTCAGTTGGTAGAGCAACTGACTCTTAATCAGTGGGTCAAAGGTTCGAATCCCTTAGGGATCACCAAAGATTTAATTCCGCTCTTCGGGGCGGTTTTTCTTTTCGCAAATATCGATAGTTGAGAAATGTTTCGTAAAAACATACAATAATATAAGGAAACAAGAAATATGATGAAACCACCGAGTGTAACGACACTCAAAAAATATTTATCAGCGATGGCTAAGACCAAAGCTAAATACATTACTGCCGATAGACTATCTCGTACTCTCGGTGTTTACCCTGAAATTATTTCTGAGACCCTTTCTTATTTTGATCCCATGATTAACATGGATTATGAATATGATTTAACGGAATTAATTCCTCAAATTGAAGAATATATCACTAAAGCTCAAGAGAAAAAACCTGTCGTGATTAAAAAAAGTTTAGTGACACAAAAAATACTTGATCAATATGACTCACTTGGTGATTTTATATATAAAAAGATGACCATCGGAGGCTTGCTTGATCCTAATATCGAATTAAGTGACAAAGAGCTAAAAGTTTTGAAAAAATTGATTCAAGAAGAACAAGCTAAAAGGAAAAAATAAACATGAGATTAATCAATAAAGCTGTTATTCCTGCCGCTGGGCTTGGGACGCGATTTTTGCCTGCTACTAAAGGACTTCCTAAAGAAATGTTGCCTATTATTGATAAGCCGACTATTTTATATCAAGTCGAAGAAGCTGTTGCGTGTGGATGTCAGGAAATAATTATCATCATCTCTCCTAATAAAGAAGAAATTATTCGCTTTTTTTCTCGTGATCTTTCTTATGAGAGTTACTTAAAAAGTAAAGATCATGAAGATTTTGCCGAGTTAATTAAAAAAATTGCCACGATGGCCAAGATTACATTTGTTTATCAAGTTGAACAAAAAGGACTCGGCCACGCCATTTTGTGTGCCAAAGATGTGATTGGTCATGAACCATTTCTCGTCATTCTCGGGGATGATTTAATTGTCAATGATGATGGACCATCGGCTTCCGCTCAATTAATTACAGCTTTTAAACAAACTAACTGTTCAGTTCTTGGCGTACAAAAAGTTTCTCTTGAAGCGACAAAAAAATATGGAATTGTCGACCCACTAGAAATAGATGATCGATTGATATTGATGAAAGGCATGGTGGAGAAACCAAAGAGCAATCCGCCTAGTTTATATGCCGCCTTAGGAAGATATGTTTTAACTCCCAGTATTTTTAATTTATTAGAGACTCAGACTCCTGGAGCTAATGGCGAGATTCAATTAACTGATGCCTTAAAACGCCTTGATAAAATTTATGCCTATGATTTTGTTGGACGTCGTTATGATATCGGTGACAAATTTGGTTATGTGCAAGCGACAATTGATTTCTCTTTAAAACGCGAAGATCTTAAGGATAAAGTCAAAGAATACCTTCGGTCAATTAAATAAGTTGAACCCTCTAACGAGGGTTTTTCTTTTGTTATTTCCTTGTAAAAAATAGTAAGTATTATTATACTTATGTTGGTATTTTTAGGAGGAAATTAAAATGTCGGAAATTAAAAAGACCATGCTCTCGGTGGATGGAAATACCGCAGCAGCACTCGAATCTTATAATTTTATTGAAGTGGCATCTATTTATCCCATCACTCCATCTTCTCCGATGGCTGAGAACATTGATGTTTATGCTTCGCAAAAGAGAAAGAACTTTTTTGGATCAATTGTTAAAGTGAGCGAGCTTCAGTCTGAAGCAGGAGCGGCTGGTGCCGTTCATGGTGTTTTACAAGCTGGTGGCCTAGCTGCTACCTATACAGCTAGTCAAGGCTTATTATTAATGATTCCCAATATTTATAAATGGGTGGGCGAGCTTCTTCCCGCTGTTTTACACGTTTCAGCTCGTAGTTTAGCGACACGCAGTTTATCAATTTTTGGCGATCAACAAGATATCTACGCTATTCGTCAAACTGGTATCTGCATGATCTGCTCCCATAGTGTACAAGAGATTGCTGATTTAACTTCAGTCGCTCATCTTATCGCTATTGATGCATCCTATCCTGTCTGTCATTTTTTTGATGGTTTTAGAACAAGTCATGAAATTCAGAATGTTGAGTTTGTCGATGATGCTGAATGGAAGAAATTACTCCCTATGGATAAGGTTGAAGCGTTCCGCGCTCGTGCCCTTAACCCACACACTCACGCTGTAACGCGCGGTGGTGCTGAAAACGATGATATCTATTTTCAAGGTCGTGAAGCTCAAAACTTACACGCTGCTCATGTCGTTGAAGTAGCGGAAAAATATTTTAAAGAAGCCACTCGTTTGACTGGTCGTGAATATGCGCCATTTACCTACTATGGTGCTAAAGATGCTGACCGCGTCATTATTGCGATGGGCTCCGTCACTGAAACAATTAAGGAAGTTATCGACGAACTTAAAGGTGAAAAGATTGGTTTAATCAAAGTTCATCTCTATCGTCCTTTCTCCACCAAACATCTTTTAAGCGTCATTCCAAGTTCCGTCAAACGAATTGCTGTTCTTGATCGCACTAAGGAAATGGGCGCGACTGGCGAACCTTTATATTTAGATGTCGTTTCGACAATTAAAGAAGCTGGTCTTAATATCGAAGTCTACGGTGGCCGCTATGGCTTAAGTAGCAAAGATACGCAACCAAAAGATATGAAATCTGTTTATGATTTCTTAGCGAGTGAAAAGCCATGGAATGGTTTTACCGTTTCCATTACTGATGATGTCACTCATCTCAGCATCCCCGTTGATGAATCTTTCCATGTCAAAGCCAATTACACATCCTGCTTATTCTATGGTCTAGGCTCTGATGGAACTGTTTCAGCCAATAAATCTTCAATTAAAATTATCGGTGATGCTACTCACCAATTTGCCCAAGCTTATTTTGCTTATGATTCTCGTAAAGCTGGTGGAACTACCCGTTCGCATTTGCGATTTGGTAAAACTCCGATTCATTCGACATATTATGTGCAAAATGCTGATTTTGTCTCCTGCTCTCTTGATACTTATATCATGAAATTCGACATGATTAAGAACTTAAAACAAGGTGGCATCTTCTTATTAAATACTGATATGGACAATGAATTACTTCTTAAAACAATGCCCAATCGTATGAAATATCAATTAGCGAAAAAGAAAGCAAAATTCTATGTCATCGATGCGAATAAAATCGCCAACGAAATTGGCATGGGTCGTCACACTAATACCATTTTGCAAGCCTCTTTCTTCTATTTAAATCCTGATATTATGCCTTACGAAGAAGCTAATAAATGGATGAAGAAATTCGCCGAAAAGAGTTATGCCAAAAAAGGTGAAGACATCGTCAAAATGAACTGGAAAGCCATCGATGCCGGAACCGAAGGTTTGCGCGAAGTTCCTGTCGATGCAGCTTGGATTAATTTATCGCCCAAAACGGAACATAAATTAACTGGTGATGATTATTTTGATTCTTATGTTGCGATTATGGACAATCTTAATGGCGACGATCTTCCTGTCAGCAAATTCACGGAATATGAACTCCTTGACGGCACGATGAGAAACGATATTACTTTCCAACAAAAACGCAGTATTGCTGATCGTGTTCCTCATTGGAATAAAAACAAGTGTATTCAATGTAATACTTGTGCTTTCGTTTGTCCTCATGCGACAATTCGCCCTGTTTTATTAGATGAACAAGAATTAGCCGCCACCCCAAGCATCGCTAAAGATGATGTTCTTAACGCCATGGGACCCGGATTACAAGGTTTGAAGTTCCGCATTCAAGTTTCGCCACGAAACTGTGTTGGATGTGGCCTATGTGTTACTGAATGTTTAGCTAATAAAGCCGCTCTCAATAAATTACAACCTGGTGAAAAGCTCACTTCGGACATGATGGCTCTTGAGATGGTAGAAGCTAAATCACAATTCCCGCAAGAAGAAGCGGCCGACTATTTATATAAACATGTCACATTCAAAGGTGATAAGTTACCAGCCGCCATGCAATCAACCGTTAAAGGTGTGGGCTTCTTAATGCCATATATGGAAATTTCTGGAGCTTGTGCAGGATGTGGTGAGACTCCTTACTATCGTCTCGTTTCACAATTATTTGGCAAAGATATGCTTGTTGCTAATGCCACCGGCTGTTCTTCTATTTATTGTGGCTCTACCCCATTAACTCCATTTTGCACTGATAAAAATGGCGAAGGTATTGCTTGGGCTAACTCCCTATTTGAAGATAATGCCGAATTTGGCTATGGAATGCGAGTGGCCACCAACACTAAGATCAAACGTATCATTGAAATTCTTTCGGCCGCCAAGGAAAGCGAAGCAGTTGAAAGCGAATTAAAAGAAGTTATTGATCAATATTTTGAAAATATCAAAAACCGTGCAGAAATGCGCTTAATTGCTCCAAAACTCGTTTCTTTAGTGAAAGCAAGTAAAGACGAAGCCGTTAAAGAAGTATTGGCATATGAACGCGATTTACAAGATAAATCTATTTGGATTATCGGTGGTGATGGTTGGGCTTATGATATCGGTTACGGCGGTCTTGATCACGTGCTAGCTAATGAAGAAGATGTCAATATTTTGGTTCTTGATACTGAAGTTTACTCCAATACGGGTGGTCAATCTTCTAAATCTTCGCAAACTGGTTCAATCGCTAAATTTACCGCTTCTGGCAAAGTAACAAAGAAAAAGAATCTCGCTCTTATCGCTATGTCATATGGTAATGTTTATGTTGCTCAAATTAGCCTTGGTGCTAATCCAATCGCGGCCATCAAAGCTTTGAAAGAAGCTGAATCCTATGATGGACCAAGTATTGTTCTTTGTTATTCTCCATGTGCGAACCATGGTATTAAAGGTGGATTATCTAACTCCATGTTACAAGAAAAGAAAGCTGTGGCTTGTGGCTACTTCCCCATTTTCCGATATGATCCACGCTTAGCGGCTGAAGGTAAATCACCGCTGACTGTTGATATGCCAGAACCAGACTACAGCAAATTCCGTGATTTCGTCATGACTGAAACTCGATTCTCTCAACTTCCACGCGTTAATCCTGAGCATTCTGAAGCGTTGCTTACAAAGTCAGAAAACTCGGCTCGTGAACGTTTTGAAAGAATTAAGAAATTAGGCGCTTAATAAAACAAGAAAACAGGTGTTAAAAAAAATACCTGTTTTTTCTTGCCAATAAATGAAAATTTTTATATACTATTTGGGTAGGTTAAGGACAGGTTGTAATCATGAAAAAGGATCAAAGAGAAGTTGAGTGCTTATTGGAGTTATTTAAGGAAGAAGCGGAAATTGAGAAGACAATTAACGACTTACCTCGTGGATATATTTCCGTAAAAGTTATCTCTGGTCACACTTATAATTACCGTCAATGGCGAGAAGGAAACAAGATTATTTCTGAATATGTTCCATCCGCTTTTGTCAGTAGCGTAAAACGTAAAATTGCTTATCGTAAAGAAAATGAAACAGCTTTAAAGGATGTCAAAAAAGAAATTAAAGCCAAGACAAGACTCGTTTTGAAGCATGGCATTCTCAGCGAAGAAGAAATTGTTGATTTAAAAAGCAAGGCCTAAGAAAAAAGCGCCAATATCGAAAAGTTTAAAGATTTAGCAGGATAATATCCTGCTTTTTCGTTTTTCTCTCGTCTTCACAATAAGCCATCAATTTGTTAAGATAGATTTTAAGAAAAAGATTATGGCAAAATTAATTGTGTTATCTGGCGTCCCAGGAAGTGGCAAGTCCTATTTCTCGGCCAGTTTAAGAAAAGCCAAAGGCTCCTATGTTTATGTTGTCTCAAGCGATGCCCTACGAACAGTGATATTAGGAAATCAACAAGATCTGTCCGAAGATCGCTTAATG
>JBAYDQ010000016.1:0-8884 GCA_041668145.1 Bacilli bacterium
GAGTTAATTCGCTATGAAGTATTGCTACTTTGTTTTGAAAGCGTCGAATAAAATATTCCATCATCATGGGAGTGAGCGATATTTCAGGAACGAGCATTAAAACGCTTTTGCCTCGTTTTAATTGCTCTTCTGATAACGAGAGATAGACTTCCGTTTTTCCGCTCCCTGTCACGCCTTCAAGAAGATAAATTTCATCCTTTGATTGATTAAATTCAGCGATAACTTTTTGTTGTTCTTCCGTGAGCAAAGGAGGCTTTTCATATGTATAAGTCGGGAGAGAGAGTCGCCTTTTCTCACTTAAGACAATCTTAATTCTTTCATTATCAAGAAGTTTTTTGATGATGCTTGGAGAACCAATCTCTCGTTTTAATATTTTCTTTTCTCTTTGAATAAGGCGCAAAATTTCAATTTGCTTATCAGTGAGATTATCTTCGTTATAATTATTAATTATCACATATTGATCATAGGCAATTTTAGGAGCTTTTAAAGAAGAACGACGAGGTGATAAAGAAGGTGGAAGCATGGCCTGTAAAACACTGATGCGAGGAGCGAGATAATATTCAGAAACTTGATTAACTAAATGAAGTAAGTCTTCATTCAATAAAGGTGATTCATCGATGACATCGACAATTTCATCAAAATGAAAGCCCATCTCTTCTTCTAATTCTTGAGGAGAGAGAGGAGAGTCCTTAACTGATAGGACATATCCGACAAGCTCGCGGTGATTAAACGAGATGAGAACACGAAAACCAGGAGCTATCTTTTTTTGACCCTTATAGAGGTAAGAAAAAGGACGATCCAGAGTGTGACTAGCATATTCAATAAGTACTTCGATTATTTGCATGCTTCTTGATCGTCCTTACATATTTAACTGATGAATTTTTTTCAGGATTAGATGGGTAATTTCCGAAGCCGCTCGCCCAAGTCGATCATTCATGACGATATGATCGTAATTCTCTGTCATCGTCATTTCTTTCTGACCTTTTTCTAGTCTCTCATGAATAATTTCTTCCGATTCGCTCTTGCGATTGCGAATGCGTTTTTCTAAGGCCTTCAATGAAGGAGGCATGAGGAAGAAGGAAATAACACCTTCATCATCTTGCAGGCGAGAAAGAACTTGTTTAGATCCTATAATTTCAATTTCAAGAAAAGCATTTTTGCCTTGTTCTCTCAATTCATTAACTTTGTCTTTGGGGGTTCCGTAACGGTTGCCCACAAATTCCGCCCATTCTAGAAAATTATGATTGTCGATATTCTTTTGAAACTCTTCTGGGCTGACAAAATAATAATCAACGCCATTTTGTTCCATGTTGCGGGGCTGACGAGTTGTCATCGAAATTGAGTAGACTAAATTAAGCTTATTATTTTTCATAATCCGCTTACGAATCGTTCCTTTTCCGACTCCGGAAGGTCCGCTGAGAATAATTAATAATCCTTTTTTCATTTTTTTCGGCTTTCGTTAATTATAAATACATATTTATACGAAGGTCAAACGAATATGATAAAATATCAACGATATGATGACATTAGAAGCCTTACGAAAAATTAGAGATGAGTTAGAGAACAAAATTGTTAATAATTACATCAGCCATATCGCAGTAATAAATTCTCATGATTTACTCATTTCTTTTTCGCTATGCCGCCAAGAAAAATTATTTATCTCTCTTGCGCATCAGTCACCTTTCCTTTCATTAGTTAGCACTGATCAATCTTTTCCTACTCTTACAGGAGTGCTGAATGATACATTAAGACGCGAAATCAAAGATGGTCTCATCAAAAAAATTGCCATTTTAAATGATGATCGTGTTTTAACTTTGACGATTGAAAAGACAAACGATGTCTTTGAAAAAGAAATCAAAACTCTGATTGTGGAATTAATACCCATGAAGGTTAATCTCATCATTTTGGATAACCAACAAAAAATTCTTTTTGCTCATCATTACACTTCTCTTGATTCTGTCCGTCCGATTGTCAAAGGTTTATCCTATCAGTCACTAGACAAAGGCAAATCTTTCACAGATCATAAAGAGGAGTGTGATTTATCACTTTTAAAGGCTAAGGCTCATGAGCTATTAATGACGGCAAATCAAAAGCGATATAAGGAGAAATACCATCCTTTATTTAATTATTTAAAAAGTCATCTCAAGGCTCTCAATAAAAAATGCATAGTTCTAGAAAAAGAGAGTGACAAGGCGAGAGAAAATCTTCGTTATTTAGATGATGGAAACGCTCTTTTGTCCTTCCTTAATGATCCTTTATCTTTGCAGGACTATCTCACAGATCATCATCTTGAGATTGATGAGAGATTAAGCGTGGGACAAAACGCCAATCTCTTCTTCAAAAAATACAAGAAGGCGAAACGCACTATTGAAATGAATCATCTCGAAGAAGAAAAAGCTCGTCACGAAATTGAAAAATATCTTGTTTTATCCAGCCAGGCTCAATATATGAATGATGAAGAACTTTATCAACTTGCCAAAGAATTAATGCCTCTGAAATTTAAAGGCTTGAAGGAAAAAACAATTCCTTCGTCTTCTTATAGTTATATAGTTGTCGATGGGACAAAAATCTTCTTTGGTAAGAACGCAAAACAAAATGAGGCCTTATCATTTCATAAGGCCAAAAAAGAAGACTACTTTTTTCACATTAAAGACTATTCCGGTTCGCATGTTATTATAAATAACGCTCATCCGACTCAAAAAATGATGCTAATTGCTGGTGAGATATGTTTAATTTTATCAAATCAAACGATGGGCGATGTTCAATATTGCCCAATAAAAAATATTAAAAAGGGGCCTAAAACAGGACAAGTGATTTTATCTAACTATCAATTGATTACTTTAAAAAATATTAATCAGGAAACAAAAGATTTATTAAGTCAGTATCGAACAGAAAATTAATTCGCTTCAATACAATTATGAAGAGTAGAAACGAAGTCGCTATTAATCTCATAAGTAGCGATTTTTTCTTGGATAATAAAGATGACTGGAACATAAAAAGATGTTCCATATGTTTCGGGAATATAAGTCATTTTGCCATTAATTACATTAGTTAAAATACTATAATCGGTTTCATTAGTAACAGAAGTATTAAAATATAAATGGTAGATTGAATAATTATGATTGACGACAAAATCTTGTAATTCAATATCAAGGTCTTCACAATGTCCACATGTTGTAGTGCCAAGAACAAATATGAGATTTGAGAGTTGATCAACCTTTGTTTGAAAAGCAGAGACAGAATCTAAAAGAATATAAGATGGCTCACTATCAGAGTCGACATAAAAAAAGGGCCCTGTATAATTTTGGCAAGACAATAAAAAAGGAATTAACAAAAGCGAGAGTCTCTTATTTCTTTTCATCTTTTTCCTTGCTTAAAAAGTTCTCTCCTTTAATTGATTCGCTCGTCGCTAGATTTAAAAATTTCTGTTGCCGCAAGACTTCATAAACGAGAATTGCCACACAATTAGAAAGATTAAGGCTTCGTGCCTCTGGCACCATTGGCAATCTTAATAAACGATTAGGATGTTCACACAAAATATCATGAGGAATACCCGTTGATTCGCGACCAAACATTAAATAATAATCACTGACAACATCAGAAAAATCAAAAGAAGAGTAAACTTGATTAGCATAACGCGTGACATAGTAAAGGTTGGCATCTGGGTGTTGGTGCGTGAAATCTGCAAAAGAAAAATAATAAAAAAGTTTTAGATCATCGATATAATCCATTCCTACGCGCTTTAAATCTTTTGTTTCTAGCGAGAAGGAAAGAGGACCAATAATATGAAGTGCCGCATGGATAGCGACACAAGTTCTCATGATATTGCCAGTATTTTGCGGCTTTTCGGGACGATACAAGACGACATGAATCATAAAGAAAATCCGTGGGCTTTTCTTTCGGCGTTAATTTTAGGTTCAATTTGGTGATGATAGGCTTTAATGCAATCAGCGATAATTCTTTTGGCTTCTTCTTTGTCCTTGACTTCATCGATAGCGGTATCCTTACCTTCTAAGGTCTTATAGACAGCAAAGAAGTGTTTGATTTCATCCATGATGTGATCAGGAATCTCGGAGATGTCTTTATATTGATTATAAAATGGATCATTTTTGGCCACGGCAATAATCTTTTCATCAGGTAAACCATTATCCACCATGATGAGAACACCAATTGGAGTGCATTCGACAAATGACATCGGCAAAATTGCTTCTGAACAGAGAACTAAGACATCAAGAGGGTCAAAATCACGCGCAAAAGTGCGAGGAATAAAACCATAATTTTGAGGATAGTGAGTCGAAGTAAATAAAACACGATCAAGAATTAAATGACCAGTTTCTTTATCTAATTCATATTTATTTTTGCTACCCTTAGATATTTCGATTAGTGCTAAAAAAGATTCAGGAGTCACTCTCCCAGGCTTAACGTCGTGCCAACAATGCATATTCGATTCTCCTCATTTAAACATTGATAGTTTATCACAAAGATAAAAGGAGCGGTATTCTTCTTCGCAAATTATTCGATTTGTTCAATCTCTTTATTCTGTGAGATGGTGGTGAGTTTATTAACTGATAAATCCATCGCTAATGCTCCTAAAGGAGCGGTAAATATGATGGCTACGACCGACGTTGTCAAAACGATGAGTCCCGCTGCTTGAATCGCGGGATTATTTAAGTTATTACCTAAGTCGAGAAGTCCACCACCAATCGCCGCTTGAACAGTGGCTTTTGGTGTATAGGAAATCGAGACAAACAGTTGCTCTTTAAAATTGAGTTTAGTGTGAAATAAACAGGTAAATGTCGAAAGCATTCTTAACAGTAATCCCACGCCAATGACGATTAAGGCTGGACCTAATATCGACCATAAGGCTTGTAGTTGAATAGAGGCGCCGACGAGAATAAATAAGAAGATTTCGGCGACGGTCCATAATCGATCGCATTTATCGGCGATACGATGAGCTTGAACGGGACGCATGGTGAGAACGACAATTCCAATCGTAATGGCCGCTAAAAGACTAGAGAATTCAAACCATGGCGCTAAGAATGATTCTAGGAAAACAAAACCAAAACATAGACCGAGAATAATTGTTAATTTTAAGGAATCACGAAGATGAAATTTTTTAAAAATAAATGCTAAGATGAAACCACATAATATTCCAGCTCCCACCCCTGAAAGAATGGAAATAGGCACATTTAAAAAGGTCATGAGATTAAGTGAATTACCACCTTCAATGGTCAAAAAAGAAGTATAGCAGACGATCATGATGATGTCGTCAAGCGAACTGCCGGCAATAATCATCTGTGGAATGCCTTTGTCTGTCCCGCGACTATTTTCAATCATTTTAATCATTCGAGGAACGACAACAGCAGGAGAAACCGCACCGAGCACGCTCCCTAAAAGAAATGACTCAAGATAAGAGATGTGCAAAAGTGAAGGACCGACTAAACCGACGGCCACCATTTCTGTGACAGCGGGAATAAAAGAGAGCAAAATAGCTGGTCGACCAACTTTTTTTAAATCATTAATATTTAGTGATAAACCCGCTTTAACCAAGATAATGATCAAAGCGATTTTTCTTAATTCGGCACTGATAGCGGTAATATGGCTATCAATCAAGCCAAAATAGCCTAAAGCAATGCCTAATAATAAATAAACAATAAGAGATGAGATGTGAATTTTCTTTGCTAAAAAGCCAAGAATTCCTCCCGCGATTAAAATTAATGCTAATGATGCAAAAAACATATAAAAAGCCCCTTTCGAAACTATGTCTTCTATACACTAATTTCGATGTGCATAGATGTCATCAGTCTCATAAGAGGCGGTTCGTTATCATAACCGGGAGAACATCATTCCCGAACAATAATATAGCAAACCTTTTTTATTTAATAAATGAAATTTGGCAAAAGAAATGGAATTAATGCTCGAATTAATTAATTCATCACATCATCTTCGGTATAAACGACACCTTTTATTTCATCGCGTTTCTGACGAGCGAACAATTTATTAACAGCTCTCGAAACATCAAGTTTATCATGAACAACTTCATAAACGACATTGATAATAGGCAATTCAACTTGATATTTAGCTTCTAATTCTTTAGCGGCCTCTAAAGCATTTAAACCTTCGACAACTTGCCCGACTTCCTCTAATGTCTGATGAAGAGGATGACCTTGTCCTAAAAGATAGCCAGCTTTATGATTGCGAGAATGAACACTCGTCGCTGTGACGACGATATCACCAATTCCCGCTAGACCTGAAAAAGTCTTTTCGTGACACCCCATCGCTTTACCTAGTCGCGCGATCTCAACGAGACCACGAGTAATAATAGCCGCTTTAGCGTTATCACCATATCCTAAGCCATCTGACATTCCTGCCGCTAAGGCAATAATATTTTTTAAACCACCACTCAATTCGACACCTTTGACATCAGGATTGGTGTAGACGCGCATGGTTTGATTTGAAAATGTTTCCTGAACAATGTGAGCAACTTTTTGATTTTGGCAAGCTGAAACGATGAGAGTTGGTAAACCAATCGCTACTTCCTCGGCATGAGTCGGTCCTGAAAGAGAGACAACATTAAAGGTCGGCCCTAAAACTTCTTCCAATATCTCACTCATCGTCAATAAAGTTTCAGCTTCAATGCCTTTGGCGACGTTAACGATAATCTGTTTAGAAGTCAAAAATGGTTGAGCGGAAATAGCCGTATCACGAATATAGATTGATGGGGTGGCAAAAACGACGATGTCTTTCTTTTGGCAAACTTCTTGCATGTTACAAGAGAAAATAATGTCCTTTGAAAGAGTGCATCCAGGTAAATTTTTGTGGCAAAGTGTTTCTTTCAAGATTCGCACTTCTTCTTCATAGCGAGACCAAAGTGTGACTTGATGTCCGCTTTTTGCAAGCATATTTGCTAAGGCTGTACCCCAGGTGCCCGCTCCTAAAATTCCAATTTTTCTCATTTCCGTTACCTCAATGGTTCGATAATATCTCAATCATATTTTTCAAAATCTCTTTTGTTCAATTAATGACTTTGTTAAGTGTCTTAACACTTTATTAGTCTATCGGTTTTTCTTCATTTCAACAACTCATCAAATACAAATTGATATAAGCCTCATTAATGAGGCTAAGTTATAAATTATTTTGTTTCTTTCTGTGACCATCTCATATCATTTTTATTTAAAATAGTTTATAGTTTGGTTATGAAAAAATATGCCCTGTCTACACTTCTTTCTTTGTTTTTAATCGGCTGCACGCCAATTCGAAATCGATACGCCATTCCTTTGATGACCAATATTGATTCGCAAATGAATGATGAGCACGCCCTCACTGAAGATTTATCTGTTACTCAATTACTGAGTTTAACCGCCAGTAAAGCGTCTTTTGCTTTGTTCATTTATTCGAGTACTTGTAGCTATTGTCATGATGCTCAAACCAGCATTCAATCCTTTATCGAAGATTATCATTATGTCATTTATTCTCTTGAATACACTAGCGTTGGTTACCAATCTTTAAACGCGGCATATCCTGAGATCTTTGTCAGTGGCATATCTACTCCTTCATTATTGATTATCAATAATCAAATTTTAACCTATTCATTTGACTATAATGTTTTGTTATCTTATACATCATTTAAACCAGTCGCTAAGCAACATTTTTATCAGTGTTCAATCGCTACTTTTACACAAGAAGCAAGCATGAATGCTTTCTTTTCCGAAAATGAAGAATCTCTTGTTTTTATCTACGATGATTATCATCAAGAATCGCTTCGTCTTTTTTATGAGATTGTCTATCCAGCCGCCAAAGAATCATCGACAATAAAGACAGCGTTTCTTAATAAAAACCGCTTTGAAACTTCGATATTTGAACAATTATGCTCAACTTTAACTATTGCTTCTTCCGAAGACAATATCGCTGTTATTTATTGTCCTAATGAGCAAATAAAAACCACCAACTATTTATTAGATGATGGTTTAGAATTAGAAAATCTAATTAATCAATATCTTTATCGATGAGTCGAATACGATTTAAAGCGCGAGCTAAAGCTAACTTTGCGCGTTTTTCATCAACGCTCTCATCATGGATATTTCCTAACCTATTTTTCGCTCTCTTTTGTGCTTCGATAGCTCGCTTTAAATCAATTTCATCAGAGCGCTCTATTGAATCTAAAAGTAAAGTAACACTTTCTTTATCAATCTTAATAACACCACCACCGATAGCATAAAGATAGCGGTGTCCTTCCATCTCAATCACCATTTTGCTAATCGACAAAGAGGAAACCAAAGGGGCGTGTCCTGACAAGATGCCTAAAAGATATTTATCGGAACGAACTTCCAAAAAGGAAGCATTCGTTTTGAGATAATGACCATAAGGAGTAAAAATATCAAGGACAAAGGTTTTCATTTTATTTCATCGATTCTGCTTTTTTGCGCGCGTCATCTATGGTTCCAACATAAAGGAAAGCGACTTCAGGAAGATCATCGGCTTTGCCGTCGAGAATCTCTTTAAAACTTCTAACCGTGTCTTCGCGTTTCACATAGATACCTTCGATACCATTAAAATGGGTCGCCACATGAAATGGCTGAGAGAGAAAGTTACGAATTTTACGCGCTCGTTCAACGGTTTTCTTATCTTCATCCGAAAGTTCGTCCATTCCAAGAATGGCGATGATATCGCTCAACTCACGATAGCGTTCCAAAACTTCGATGACGCGGCGAGCGACATTATAATGCTCTTGCCCAACAATATCGGGCTCCAAAGCTGTCGAAGTACTATTTAAGGGATCGACAGCTGGATAAATACCTAAAGCGGAGGTATTACGATCAAGAACGGTTTTAGCATCGAGATGCGAGAAAGTGGTCGCCGGAGCTGGATCAGTTAAATCATCAGC
>JBAYDQ010000017.1:0-8624 GCA_041668145.1 Bacilli bacterium
AAAGTCCAAGTCATCGAAATTGATGATAAGGGCAAAGTCAAAGTTTCCCATCGTGAATTTTTGGAAAAACCCGCTGATTATGTCGAAAGACCAGAACGCAGTCGCACGGAACATCAATTCCGTCCTGACCATTCATTTAAAGGTCCGCGCAAATTCAAAAAATAATAAGCCTAGATTGACCCTTACCAAAGGGTCTTTTCTTTTGTTAAATAAAGACATTTTCACTTTTATTCTTTAAATAAATATGTATACTATTAATAGCGACCAAAACATAGTCAATTGATGAAGGAGGCTCTTTTAAATCGTGGATACCATTAAAATATGTGCTCTCGGCGGATTAGATGAAAATGGCCGAGATTGCTATGTGATTGAAATTAACAACGACCTCTTTGTTGTGGAAGCGGGAAGTTCTCTTCCTGATAAAACAATTCCGGGTGTTGATTTTCTTTTGCCAAACGCTGAATATATCATTCAAAACAAAAATCGCTTAAAAGCCTATATTATTACTCATGGTCATGATGAGAGCATGTCAGGTCTTAAATATTTTTATAATCGCGCTCCCGCCCCTGTCTATTGTACGGAAACAACACAAAAATGCATGCTCGGTCAAGCCGGTATTCTCAAAGTTAAAACGAATTTTGATTTTCATATTGTCCCGCCCTCAAGCACCGTCAATATCGCTGGACATGTCATTCATTTTTTCCAAACTTGTCACAATGTTTCTCTCTCGATGGGTGTCGCCATTGAAACTGATCGTGGCAATATCGTTTATACGAGTGATTTTATTGTCGATTACTCTTTAAATGAGCCAGGTTATATCTTCGATTTGCCAACTCTTGGACGCATTTCAGAGAAAAATACTTTACTCTTAATGTCACCGAGTAAAGGGGCAGCAGGAGCGGGATATTGCGCTCCTAAACACCGCATTGTCTATCTCATTGAAAAATATTTTAAGGATTGTCAGCAACGAATATTTATTTCTTGTTTTTGGCAGAATCTTTATCGCATTCGCGGTATTTTAATGCTCTGCAAAAAATATCATAAAAAACTTTATTTCTATGATGATTATACGCGTCAAGTCATGAAATTTGTCGCCCCTAACGACGATGAACTTTTGAAAGCGATTGATACCGTTAAAGAAGAAGATCTCTTAAGAGTTAAAGAACAAGATCTCGTCATTTTGATGTTGGGTCATGGTAGTGAAATCTATACTAAAATCGCTGATTTAGCCGCTCGTTCAAATGATGATAAGCGCCTTGTGATTGGGCCAGCTGATATTTTCATTTCCGCCGCTTTACCGACGCCCACTCAAGAAGTGGTGGCTACTCGTTCATTAGATAGCCTTTATCGGACCGGTTGCGAAGTGGTATGGCTCAATAATAAAGTACTCTTTCCAATGCACGCCCATCAGGATGATCTAAAAGTTTTCTTATCGTTGTTAAAGCCGAATTGCTATCTCCCTGTACGGGGCAGTTTTGTCAATTTGATGACGAACGCCAAACTCGCTCTATCGATGGGCATCGGTCTTAATCACAGCAATGTTTTTATTCTCGATAATGGGATGCAACTCGTCTTTGACGATTCAAATCGCCCTCATATGATTCCGAATGAAACTAATCATGTCAATGTCGCTCCTGTTCTCGTCGATGGTATGGGCATTAGTAAAGTTGGAGCGGAACTAATTGAAGAACGTCGGCAATTAGGCTTTGATGGCGCCGTCGTCGTGGCGGCCACAGTCAACCTTAAAGAGAAAAAGATTGTCGCTGGTCCCGATTGTCAAATGCGTGGCTTTGTCTATGTTAAAGAAGCCGAACCTCTTCTTAAATCAATTTCCAATATTTATGTGGAAGAATTAAACACGGCTCTAGCCACTTCTAATTTTGATTTCGCGAAAGTAGAAGACACAATTCGCGAAAGAGCTCGTCGTTTTATCCGCCGGGAAAATGGACGAGAACCGATGATTTTACCAATTATTATTGAAGCAAAATAAAGAAAGCACTTCGGTGCTTTTTTGTTAAATATTCGTGGACTAGTGCGCGAGCACATTTGTATAATATACATGTATGAGCAAAAATAAAAATCCCAAACCCGTCTCATCGCGCTATCTTACTTTTTTTGGTGGGGTTTTCTTTTGTTTGCTCTCCGTTTCAATGATCATCAATATCGGTGATGTTAATCGCGCTTTGACAATTGGACCCAATTTCCTTTTTGGGGTAAGTTCTTTCCTCATTTATATTTTTCTTTATATTCTTGGCGTTTCGTTTCTCTTTAGAGAGAAAGGCATCAAAATACGCTTTTCATTCACCCTTTTTGGGGTTCTCGTTTTTTTTCTTGGCTCCCTAGTTTTGACTTCTTTGATTTTTAATGTTCGTCGAGCGGAAGGCGTTAACGCCAACACTTTTATTACGATGTTCCAAAACATGGTTTCCAATGGCAAAACTGGATATTTTAATTACGATCAATTAAATCTTTTTACCAATATTTCATACTTGTCTGGAACTGAAACTTTGTCGTACGGATTTGGTGGTGGTCTCGCCGGCAATGCCTTAACCGCTGTCATCATTACCTATTTAGGGACAACTTGGGCATGGATTATCGCGATTTTTCTTTCGGTTTCTGGCGTGGCTTTATATGTGATTCCATTTATCAAAAAAGCCGTGATAAAAAGTCGCAAACAGGCTAAAGAAAATGAAGAGAGAAAAATTCAACAAGTGACTTCTAATCTCACAAGCATTGAATCATCGGCAAAAACGATGATTACCAAGGATGACTATGTCGGAGTGGTCAATAGTGTCAGTTTAGTTAAATCGGCTGGTCAATATGAGTTTCATATTGCGAAAGATAAAGAAACCCGCTCTCCTCTCGCTCCGAGTCTCAAGCCCGCTTTTGGTGGGAAAATTAACGCTGATAGCAATCCATCTATTTTAAATAATTATCCTAACGATGGCGGCTTTGTAAAAGCTCGCTTTGCCCGTCCTGATTTAACGGAGCAAACTCCCGAAGAAAAAGAGACAGAAATTGAAGTAATTAGTGGCGAAACTGCCTTGTTAGAAGCCAACGCCAAACAAACCCATGCTGAGCAATTAATGCTCGACTTTGATAGCAAACCTGTTATCAATCGTGAGCTCGCTCAATCAAAACCAGTTTTTGTCGAAAGAAAAGTTATTTCCAGCAATCCGTCAAATACCGAGCAAGAAATTCGCCCTTCTTCTATTGAAGAACCAGTAATAAAAAAACCTTTAAAATGGATTGCGCCATCCCATGAATTACTCGATACATTGGAAACCACTGAAGCTTTAGAAACTAATCAAAAAGTTGCTAATGAACGAAGCCAATTAATCGATCAAGCTCTGTCTGATTTTAATATTGGCGCTAATGTCATTGATTATACAATCGGTCCCTCTGTCACTCGTTTTAACATTCGTTACGAAAGCAATGTTTCTTCCCGTTCTATCAACAACTTAGTTGATGATCTATCTCGCCGTCTCGGCGGAGTACCTGCTCGTTTTGAGCCGGTCGTGGAAGGACAAATATATTCGGGATTAGAAATTCCTAATGCGACCATCACTCCTGTTGGTTTCAAGGAAATCTACGAAAAACTTCCGGATCTTAAAAAGCATCCTTTAGCTATTGCCTTTGGCAAAAATATTTCGGGTGATGTTATCTATGCTGATTTCGACGAATTCCCGCATATCTTAGTAGCGGGTACTTCCGGAAGTGGTAAATCCATTTTTATTCACTCTTTAATTACGACTTTAATCATGCGTAATTCACCTGAACAACTTCGCATGGCAATCATCGATCCGAAGCGCGTTGAAATGGTTCGATATCGTGACATGCCTCATTTGCTTTGCCCAATCGTCAGTGATTCTAGCCAGGCTTCGCTCTTTTTAAATAAGCTTGTTGAAGAGATGAACGAACGCTACGCCATGTTTGAAGAAGCAGGAGGCTGTACATCAGTCGCTGAATATAATGAATATGCTGACGAATGTCATAAATCTAAAATCCCCTATATTATCGTTATCATCGATGAATATGGCGATTTAGTCACCACCCATAAAGAAGTGGCTCAGCCGATTCTTTTACTCGGTCAAAAAGCTCGAGCGTGCGGCATTCATCTTCTCATTTCTACTCAATCTCCAACCACTAGTGTTATCACTGGAACCATTAAGAGCAATTTAGCTACTCATGTCGCTTTAGCGACGGCTAATGTGACGCAATCGATTACTATCCTCGGCGAAGGAGGAGCAGAAAAACTCTTAGGAAAAGGCGATATGCTCGTTCAATCTCCGCTTATTAGCCGCGTGGGATTAGTTCGTTTACAGTGCTGTTTTATTCAAAGAAAAGAAATTCTTCGCGTCGTCGGTTATCTCAAGGAACATTATCCCACTAATTACAGTGACCGTTTTCTCAACTTAGAGCAAGAAGCTGCTCAAGCGGGGCAAAACACCATTGCTAACGGCAGTGTTAATTCTTCTTTAGATCCTGCTGAGGAAGCAAAATATCAGGCCATTAAAGAATGGGTCATGGGCCAACAATATATGTCGATGTCGCGTATCCAAGGTGAATGCGCTGTTGGTTTTAATCGCGCCCGTCGCTTCTTTACGCGCCTGCAACAAGAAGGAATCGTTGGTAACGAAGTTGAAGGCAATAAAGGTTGTCGCGTCATTGTTCACGATTCGGCGAGTCGAGAAGAAAGCATTCCATCAAGTGATGATTATAGTTCGATTGGATAGGTATTTATGAATTATTTTGTCAAAGCACAACTTATTTCTCTACGAAGAATTACTCTTCTTATCTTTACGGAAGTGATTATTCCTAATGATGTTGTTTTTCAACTCTATATTGAAGATCAAAAAAAAGAAACTCTTAAAATTATTCGTCATACGAGCAATCTGCGCGTCAATTTTTACGAATTAGAAATGAGCGAGGATTATCCTTTTGGAACGAAATGCTATCTTTATATTCCCCAATTTCCTCTTCAAATTATTGATAATAGTCGGGCCATTGATTTTAATGAGGCTGATCAATTATTTTCTTGTCCAGAAGCTAAACTTGGCAATTTTTATACTCCAGAAGCCACCTCTTTTCATGTGTGGGCTCCATTAGCGACTTCTGTCGTTTTAAAAATTAGTCGCGATGGTGATAACTTTGAAAGTTTTGATTTAAAGCGTGGGGATAAAGGTGTTTATGCCCTTTCTCTTCTTGGCGACTATGAAAATGCTAGTTATTATTATCTCGTCGAAAATAATGGTGTCACTCGCCAAGCTCGCGATCCTTATGCACGGGGGACAACTTTAGATAGCCATTATTCCGCCGTTGTCGATTTAAAAAAAGTTCAGGCGATTAAAAAGATTGCTCCTTCTTATCCTGTCCATAATTTACTTGATTGCATTATTTACGAGACAAATGTTCGTGATTTTACTGAAGATAAACACACTAATATTAAAGATAAAGGAAAATATGGTGGTTTGGTCGAAGAAAAGCGCATTACTGATAAAAATAATCCGGCCGGCCTTGATTATTTAAAATATCTTGGCATTACTCATGTTCAATTAAATCCGATTCTTGATTTCCAAGGTGTTCCTGATCAGGCGAGTGAGAAAGCCTATAATTGGGGTTACGATCCTATCAGCTTTTTTGCGATTGAAGGGAGCTATTCAACCGCTCCAGAAAAGCCTCTATCTCGACTAATTGAATTTAAAAATATGGTGGAAAAACTCCATGCGAATAATATTCGTACAATTGTCGATGTCGTCTATAACCATGTCTATGAATATTTTGAGAGTAATTTAGAGAAGCTAGTTCCTGGGTATTTCTTTAGAAGAAAGAAGAATGGTCTCTTATGTCAATCATCCGGCTGTGGCAATGATTTTGCCAGCGAACGACCCATGGCGAGAAAAATTATCGTCGAAAGTGCCCTAAATTTTATCGATTTATATGATATTGATGGTTTCCGTTTTGATCTAATGGGATTACTCGATATTAAAACGATGAAAATGTTACAAAACGAATGTCTAAACATAAAACCCGATCTGGTCTTTTACGGAGAAGGTTGGAATATGGACGCTAATTTGCCGATGGAGGAAAAAGCGTGCTCCGACAATGCCTCATTACTTCCCAATTATGGCTTTTTTAACGAGATGTTCCGCGATGTGATTAAAGGAGCAACTTTCCATGATAAAATCACGGAAAAAGGCTATATCAATGGTGACATTAGTTATCGTTTCGGCGCTAATTTTGTCATTCATGGTTCAGTTATTAATCATTCTTACGAACCGAAATTTGTCTTTGCTCATCAATCGATTAATTACGTTGAATGTCACGATAATAACACTCTCTTTGATAAATTAACTTTTTCTAATAGCGAAGAGGACGAAATCACTTTGTATAAGCGCGTCCGTCTCGCGAACGCTTTAGTCATCCTTTCTTTTGGCGTTCCCTTTATTCACATGGGTCAAGAGATTGGACAGACTAAGTTTGGGCTCGACAACACCTATAATAAGGTCAGCGTTAATAAGATGAATTGGGAACAAGTCGATCTCAATTTTAACATGGTGACTTATTTAAAAATGATCATTGATTTGCGAAAAAATGCTCTTCCTTATCTACGATTGGATGAAAGAAAAGACATCGAACAAGTTTTTGAAACCATTCCGTGTGATAATGGTTTGCTCTGTCTTTATTCTGATAAGCAAGACTATTTGAAGAATTATCGTAAATTATTAATTCTTATTAATCCCACTAACACCAATCAAAGATTTGATGTTGATGAATACTATACTTCCCTCACTTTGACCGGAGAAGATAAAGTTTATGTGAAAAACGCTCTCATCCCTCCAATTTCCATCAATATTTTATATCTTAAATAGATTTGCGACTTTTTATATTTTTTCATCATTATAATCTTCTTTAAGGGGAGATTTATGATTAGTAGTATTGTTTTAACTGGATATCTTCAAGATGTCTTCCATGAGCGATTTCGTCTTATCAAAACTAGCAATAGCGATACCTTTAAGCCGGAGGAAGATGTTGTTTCGCTCATTCCCGTTCTCTATTGGACTCGCGATAACAAGAATCCGCTTATTAATTCCAAAAAGGGAACATACATCGTCATTCGCGGTCATATTGAAAGTGATTCCGCCGTTGGCTTATATATCCTCGCTGAAACCATCCAATTGTCTAAATAGAAAAAAAGAATATAATATTCTTATGCGTCATTATATTAAAGCTATCTTTTTCCAGGGGATTCCCATTTTATGGGCTTATTTCACTTGGATGATTCGCTACGCTAAACATCCTGACCGATATCCCATTAGTTTACGTTATCGAAAACTAGCGAAACTAGTTCGTCATGTGGCAAAATCATTAAATGTCGAATTTCATGTTGAAGGAAAAGAAAACATTTTAGAAGAACCATTTTATCTCGTCAGTAATCATCTCTCTTCCTTTGATCCTCTTGCTTTTGTCTGCGTGATTGATCAACCGACGAGTTTTGTGGCTAAAATCGAGTCAGAAAAAATGCCCTTTGTCGGCTTATGTGTCAAAATTTTAAATGGTTTATTTATCAATCGTGACGATATTAAACAATCGTTAAAAACGATGATGAAATTAACGGATAATTTAAATGATCGCTCTCGAAATTGGGTCATTTTTCCTGAAGGAAAACGCAATACTGATCAAATGGCGTTGTGCAGTGAGTTTCATCATGGGACATTTAAAGCGGCGATTCGTTCCAATACCCCTATTGTTCCCGCTGCTATTTATGGGACCCCTAGAGTCTTACACCTCAATCCAGAATACAAAAAATATCCGATCTTTATTCAGTTTTTAAAACCTATTAGACCAGAAGAATATGCCAATCTCTCGACAAAAGATATTGCCGCTAATGTTCAAGAACAAATTCAAAGAGCCGTCTCATTTCATCTACGATCGATTGATCATGCTTATCTCTCTAAAAAATATCCCAAAAATTATCGTTTCAATCACAACGATTAAAATATTATTTTCGCCAATATTTGGGATAGCGATTTTTGATGATGCGTCCATCACTTTTTGCTATATCAACGGATAGAGAATGATATTTTAATAAGACGAAACCTTTTTCCATTGGAAGAGACAAACTATCTCCATGCCGATACTTCATTAAAGAATCATCATCAATCTCTTTTTCTAGTGAAAATGAAGATAAATAACGAGCGTAGTGAACATCGTATTTAATGATATTGTTTTTGATTTCACCAATTTTCACTCCATAACGAATCACAGAAAGAGATGAAACATCAAATTTTTCACTAATGCCAAACAAAAAATCGCCATATTTTAAAACGAGAGGGCAGAAAGGTATCGTTTGATCTTTATAGAAAAATAATTTATTTTTTTGTTGATTGTGATAAAGAGTATTTGGCTTGTTAATATGGCAAATGTAGTGACCTTCACCTGGAAATAAGTAGGGCAATAAATGGACGCCAATTTTAGAGGGTGACTGATAGAAACAAGCGCGCATTGAAATCGGGCAAATGCTCGCATCGGTATTTTCTAATAGATAAGTGATAATCTCTTCATCTTCTTCATAAGAAAAAGAACAAGTTGAATATGATAAAACACCACCTGGTTTAAGCATC
>JBAYDQ010000018.1:0-8387 GCA_041668145.1 Bacilli bacterium
ATTTTCGTTTGAAAAGCTGTATCGAGCATCATGCTATGAACTCGTCGATACCAAAAGGCATATTGAAGAACAAGGGCGTCATAAAACGATATATGATTCGAAATGATCATCGCTCCTTTTTTTATTTGGGCGACAGTCGCTTTTTTATCAACATAAATTTTCTTTGTTCGAAAGATTAAGGCCGCAAAAGGAGCAAAAAGCCAGCGACAATGGTCGTAGAAAAGCCAATAGAGCGAAAATGTCCGATGTTTTTTATATCTTTTAGGTTGCTTTTCTTTCTTTTTCATTTATGAAATTATTATACAGACACTCGTCATTAAAATGAATCTTTCCTTAATTGTGCGTATGGTAGACATGTTTAGTTACCAAATAAGAAACAGAAACATTTAATGTTTCACTGATAAAGTATGAAATAATCGCTGAAGCGATAAGGTCGAGATGAAAGGCATAACCAAGCAAGGAAAAGATGCCGAAACCAATTAATAGGCGAACAGCAAAATAGAACAATTCTTTTCTCAAGCGATAAGCGATATGGTAAGTAGGGTAAATGACGGTCATTAAAGCGAAAAGAAATTGAAAACCAATTAATTCAGAAATGACAAAGTTAAGCAGAGGATGAAGGGGAGTAAAATTAAAGAGAATAATAAAAGAAGCAATCATCATTAATAGGGCGACAAGAGAGATAATTGAATGAGAAAAAATGCTTGCTTGAATACGGGCTGTATCCTTAAACGGAGCAAAATGTGATGATTTATTCTGATTTAGATAAATCGTCTCAATATCGAGGTAATTGATTGGGTAATGACGAAGCTGAAACAACATCAAAACATTCATTTCATAATCATATTTCTGCCCTGAAATTTTTAGTAATTTGCGAAAGTATTTTCGTGAAAAACCCCGCAAACCACACTGATCATCAGGAATATATTCTTTTGTGGTTAATGATCTAGTGAATTTGGAAAAAGAATTTCCAAAGCGACTTTTAAAGGGAACATCTCGATCAAAGTGGCGAACGCCAAAAACTAATTCATTGGTTTCAGTTAACTTATTATATACTTTCTCAATATCTTTAATTGAATGTTGGCCGTCTCCGTCGGCGGTAATGACATAATTGACATTTGGATAATTTTTTCGAATGTGATTAATGCCATTTTTTAAAGCATAACCCTTACCTTTGTTTTTGTCATAAGAGATTACTTCCGCATAGTTTTTTACTTTATCAAATATTGGATCATAAATTTTTGATGATCCATCATTAACCACTAAAAGAGGATAACCTTCTTCACTGAGTTGTTTGGTTAAAAAAACAATATTTTCTTCTGGTTCGTAACTAGGTATTAGAATAATGACATCTTCATGTAGCATAATTTAATCTTTAACATTAAACTCTCGGGAATATTTTAATAAAATATGACCAATAAATAAACTAATACATTAAAAAAACCAAATCATTGCTTAAGATAAAATGATATAATTACAACATGAATGTTCTGTTCTTCTTGATTCCCAAGAACAATGTAGAATACCTCTACGATACCTATACCATTCGCCAAGCTTTAGAGAAGATGGAGAACCATCGTTATTCCTCTATTCCTGTCATTAGCAAAGAAGGAAGATACATCGAAACTTTATCAACTAGTGATTTTTTATGGTTTATTAAGGAAAGAAATCTATCTATTTTCGCTTGTGAAAAAATTTCAATTAAAGAAATTAAACCCTATCGATCCGATGTCGCTATTCGAATTGATAAAGATGTCACCGAATTAATTGATTTGATTGCTAATCAAAATTTTGTTGCTGTCGAGGATGATAATGGTATTTTTATTGGAATTGTAACGCGAAAAGCCATTATCGATTTTTTAAGAAATAAGATAAAGAAAATTGACTAAAAAAATCTTGTGAAGATTCTTATAATTAGTCTTTTTTTATGCTTTAAAGTCTATCAACTATATAGTTGTGAGTAAAAAGAAGATTGTGTCAATAGATAGGTTTTTTTTCGTTTACGCACTGACAATTGTGCGATTATAGGAATAATTTAAAGTTCTTCCATTTTAACAGCAGCTGGGACCTTAGGAAGACCTGGCATAGTCAGTACTTCGCCCGTTAGGCAAACAACAAATCCCGCTCCAGCGCTAGCATAGACATCTCGCACATGAATTTTGAAATTTTTAGGAACATTGAGAAGATGCTGGTCATCACTAAAAGAAAGAGGAGTTTTAGCGATGCAAATTGGAACATTTCGAAAGCCCAATTCTTCCATCATTTTAATATTTTGCTTTGCCCTTTGAGTGTATGTCACACCATTCGCATGATAGATTTTTCGGGCAATGATATCAATTTTTTGAGCAAGAGATAAATCTAAATCATAAAGCGGTTCATATCTACCTTCTTTTCTAGAAAGAATGTCTTTGACTTTTTGAGCAAAATCAATCGCCCCCGTCGATCCTTTTAAATAGCTATCAACAAATGTTACTTCATAGTGTCTTTCTTGACACCATTTAATTAATTCTTTTACTTCCTTAGGAGAATCGGATTTAAAATGGTTAATCGCGATCAGAACTGGAACGTGATATTGAAGCAAATTTTGATAATGCTGCTCGAGATTTTTAGTTCCCTCTAGCATGGCGGGTACATCTTCTATATCGAGGTGATGGCTATCCGCTCCTCCATGAAGTTTTAATGCTTTAATGCTAGCGACTAGAACTGCCATTTTCGGATTTAAATGTCCAATTCTTGATTTGATGTCAAAGAATTTTTCCGCTCCTAAATCGGCTGCAAAGCCAGCTTCTGTTACCACAATAGGAGCAAGTTTCATCGCTAATTTAGTGGCGATTAATGAATTACAGCCATGGGCGATATTCGCAAAAGGGCCTCCGTGAATCAAAACTGGATTGCCTTCTAATGTTTGTACTAAATTGGGTTTTAAAGCCTTCTTCATTAATTTCATAACGGCCTGAGAAATCTTTAAATCGCGAAGATAGATAGGATGATTTTCAAAAGAATAGGCCACAATAATATTATTAATGCGATTAAGAAAGTCTTCTTCGTTTTCACTCAAACATAAAATGGCCATTAATTCACTAGCCACCGTGATTTGAAATTTTTCTTTCCGCTTAACGCCGTCTTTTGGGTTGCAACAAATCATTACATCGCGAAGAGCGCGATCGTTCATGTCGAGAGCGCGATGCCAAACAATCTTCGTTGGATCAATGCCTAATTGATTGCCTTGATAAATGTGGTTGTCAATTATGGCGCTGATAAGATTAATCGATGAGGTAAGTGCATGCATATCACCTGTGAAATGAAGATTGATGTCTTCACTTGGCACAACGCTGGCTTTACCTCCGCCCGTCGCTCCTCCTTTAAGCCCAAAAACAGGACCCAATGAAGGTTCGCGCAAACAAAGAATAGTTTTCTCACCAAGACGATTTAATCCATCGGTTAAAGCGATTGACATGGTTGTTTTCCCTTCGCCGGCTTTGGTAGGTGTAATAGCGGTTACTAAAACCACATCGCCATCTTTTTTAGCGCTTAGATCAAGGGATGAAACATCGATTTTAGCTTTGTCATGACCATAGAATTCAAAAACCTGTTTAGGTAACTCTAATTTGGCGGCAACTTTTTCAATTGATATTACTTTTCTCATCATTTTTTCCTCCATTGACAACGCTTTTATTCATTAATTTATCTTATTATAGCTTAATCGTTTCATGTAATTCGTTCTTCTTTATAAAGTTTTAAAAAAATATCACATTGCTGTATCAAAGTTAGAAAGACAAAGTATAATAATTCTAGCAGAGTTAAACATTAAGAAAGTTATTATTTCAGAGAAAAAATATGCCTGAAGTTCATAAGGCTCAAAAAACAGATGAGACATTTCTCAAAACACTAGAAGAAGAAACCTTCCCTGCTTCACGAAGATCTTCTTTGTCTTCCCTGAAGCACAGCCTTGATAGCAATCATCAATCTGTCTTAATTATTAAAGATGACAACCATCAATCTGTGGGAAGCGCCATCGTTTTTAAATTTGCCAAAACGTGGCGGATTTATTCCATCTCAATTCTTCCTAAATATCAAACTCAGGGTTATGGTCGATTTATCCTTAACGATATTATTGCTAAAGCAAAGGAAAACAACATTCATCGTCTATCCTTAGAGGCTGATTCCCAAAATGATCGGCTTTTAAAGTGGTACAAATCCTTCGGCTTTTATGTGATTGGAAAATTGAATGATTTTTATGGAAAAGGTGAGCATGCTTATAAGATGATTTTGCAATTATGCGAAGACACAAATGAAAAAGAATACATCGCTAATATCGCTGTCGTCGATCACAATTTTCCTTGGTTAAAGGATATTCCTAATCTTGAAGTCGTAACCGTCAATCAATTTCTCAATGATGAAAAATATCAAACCGCAAAAGATTTGCGGGTTTTCAATCTCTGCTCTTCTCTCGGCTATCAAACATTAGGCTATTATGTTTCCCTTTTAGCGAGTGCCCGAGAACTTCGCCCGATTCCCACTGTGGCTACATTAGAAGATGCTCTCGATCAGACAATTACTGAATCAATTGGTGAAGAAGTATTTGATATTATTCAAGAGACCTTTAAACAAAATAGCAAAAAAGAAGTTATTTTTCGGATTGTTTTTGGACAGACTCATCCACCGCGATATGAACGATTAGGGCGCGCTATAATTCACTTATTTGAAGCTCCACTTCTCGAAGTAACATTTGTCAAAGAGAGAACCTGGAAATTAAAGAAAATTCACATTTTGACACTAGATAATATCGAAGTGGATGATAATTTATTAAAAGATGCTAAAAAATACTTTTCTCTCAATCGTTTTGCCATCTCCAAAATTAAACAGTATAAATTTGATCTCGCTATCCTTGTCGATCCCAAAGAACCGGCCGCTCCCTCAGGAAAAACGGCACTTGATCGATTTATTGAAGCAGCAAAAAAGGTCGGATTTTATGTTGAATTCATCACCAAGTATGACTATTCACGCATTCCCCAATTTGATGCTTTGTTTATTCGAGCCACCACTAACGTTGATAATTACACATATCAGTTTTCCCGTTACGCTTATTCCGAAGGTTTAGCGGTCATCGATGATCCGTGGTCAATTTTAAAATGCGCCAATAAATTATATTTTCATGAATGTATGAGAAGTCATCATCTTCCCACTCCCAAAACATTGATTATTAGCCATTCCACTCCGATTGATAAAATTCTTTCCACTTTTGAATTCCCAATTATTTTAAAACGACCGGACAGTTCTTCTTCTCGCGGTGTTTTTAAAGTCAAAGATGAAAAAGAATTGAAATTTAAAATGCATGAATTATTCCGTGGGAGCGCTCTTATCATCGCCCAAGAATATATTCCCAGTCCTTATGATTGGCGCATTGGCATTTTGGAAGGCAAACCTCTTTATGCTTGCAAATACTATATGGCTCGTGATCATTGGCAAATTTACAACTGGAACGCCAACAAATCACGCGCCACTGTCGGAGGAGTCGAAACGCTACTCATTGAAGATGCTCCCCAAGAAGTCGTGGAAACGGCTTTAAGAGCCGCGAATGCGATAGGGGATGGTTTCTATGGCGTTGATCTAAAATATAAAGATGGCAAGGTTTACATTATTGAAGTTAACGATAATCCGAGTATCGATCATCATTGGGAAGATGAACTTCTTGGCGAGAAATTATATCTAGAAATTATGGAGAATATCATGGCGAGAATCGAGAGAGCCCGCCAAGACAAAAATAAAAAACAAATTCTAAAGTGAAAGACTCTTCCTAATTTGTTATGTGAAGGGGGTCAATTTTACAATAATAGCTCAACATGTTAGAATAACATGTGGAAAAATATAACAATTTTAAAATCATCAGAGCAACAAATTCTCATATCTCTTCTATTTTGGATTTGATGAAAAAGCTTTCTGAGGAGTTCCCAGAAAAATTTTTTGTTCCCTCCACAAAAGAAGAATTAGATTATGTCATTAACGAACAAGGCGGTTTTGTTTTGCTGTGTATGGATAATAGCATCATCGTGGGTGGCACCATTGTGATGTATCCTAATGACAAAAATCATTATTTGACCAGACATAATCTTTTCGAATCAGTCATCATTGATTCTATTTTCGTATCATCCCAATATCGCGGTCATCGAATAGCGAGTTCATTATTGGAAGAAGCTCTGCAATTAATTAAAAGAAAATATGTTTATGCTTCGGTGGCTTTGGACAATTTCAATTCGCAAAAATTATTTTTCAAACATGGTTTCAGTGTCTATGAACAAAAGAGATTATACAATGGCCACGACCGTTACGTTTTATTACTAGAAAGGAGCGCTCATGTTTTACAAAACAATTAATTTAGGGGCAATAAGAAGAAATTATCAAAGATGTATTGATAAAACAGGAAAATATGTCTTTCCCGTCATCAAAGCTAATGCTTATGGATGTGGGATAAAACAAGTAGTTGAAGCTTTGACAAAATCTTTTGATATTCCTCTTTTTTGCGTCAGTGCTTTAGAAGAAGCTAAGACTTTTTTAAAGTTAAGAACTCAAAAAGATATTCTAATTTTTGAAACTCCTCGCGAAAAATTAATCGATAATCCTCATCTTCTTTATTCCATCAATAATTTAAAGCAAATTAAAGCAATTAGTCATTTAAACAATCGCCGCGTTCATATTCAAATTGATCTCGGTCACAATCGGAGTGACATCAAATCAATTGAAGATGTTAAAAAGGCGATGTCTCTCTGCCACGAATACGAAATTAATGTCGAAGGAATATATGGGCATTTACGTGGCTCAAAAGAAACGAAAGCCATCGCTTATATGCGTGAAGTGTTTTCTCTTTTCGATGTTAAATATAAGCATCTTGTTTCTTCCGAGAATTATTTAGTCGATATCGGCAACGCGATCAGAATAGGCTCTAATCTCTATGGCGATGGATTAGACACCAAATTTGAACAAAGTATTGAACTATATACCTATGCTTCGCGCATTATTCATGCTAAAAAAGGCGATACATTTGGATATTACCCTGGATATACCGCCGCTAGTTCGTGTTTATTAGCTGAATTGCCCATTGGTTATGCCACTGGCTTTTTACGAAATTATACGGGTTCGATGCTTTATTGCCAAAATCAATTATATCCTGTTGTCGGCGCCGTTTCGATGAATTCATTGCTTGTTCAAATCGACCGTTATATTCCCAAAGATGCCAAATTTTATCTTACTTGTAAAGCATATCCTATCTCATATTTTGCCCAAAATAATAATATTTATAATCCCGAAGTCCTCTTACTTTTTCATCCAGAAAAAATCATCTATGTTGATGATTAAACTAACTCTTTAATTAGTTGCACCAATTCAACAATATAATTGAGCGTCATATTATCTTTATCTTTTAGAGGATTATATTCGACAATATCACAAGAGCTAATCGAATATCGTTGAAAGAATTTTTTAATAATAAATTTTATATCTTCTTTTTTAAAGCCATTCGCCACTGGAACAGAGACACCAGGAATGGCGTTTGGATTAATCGCATCCAAATCAAGTGACAAATGGATTTTGCTAATTTTTCCCTTAAAATAATCAATGACTTCTTCGACGGCGTATTCGAGGCCAACTTTCTCGATATTCTTATAGGAATAATATTTGATATGAAGACGTTCAATCGTCGCTTTTTCTTCATCATCTAAATCACGAACACCAAAAATATAGACATTCTCTTTCTTTATTTTAATTTTGTCTTCTCCTAGATTAACGAGACTATCAGTACCTTTGCCTAAAAGGGCCGCTAAAATCATCCCATGAATATTTCCACTTTCTGTCGTTTGTTCGGTGTTCATATCACCATGGGCATCAATCCATACAACTCCTAGATCATCTTCATCATTTGCCACCGCCGATATCGATCCAAGAGCTACGCTGTGGTCACCTCCAATAATCAAAGGAAAATTATGATCCTGGTAAATTGTTTTCGTTACTGAAAAAAGCAATTCATTGGTGGCGATAACGGAGGAAAGATTTTTCAAATGCGGATCAGTTATTTGATCTTCAACCTTTAATTCTGGCAACAAAATATAGTCATCTAAGACTTTTGTAAGATATTCCGCTCCATATTTGATTCCGCGATAGTTTGCGCCATAGTGTAAAGGAATTAATATAGGGTATACTTTTCTATTCTTCATGAATCCTATCGTTCCTCTTTTAGATAGTTGAAAATAACATCTAAACTAGGGCGATAAACATATTGGCAAAAAGCTTTGGAAATTTCATGACTGGCGGTGCGATAAAATAATGATGGTGAATTGCTTAGGCAATAATAAGCCACACCTTCTGTATAAGCAATTGGCCTTTCTAAATAAGTG
>JBAYDQ010000019.1:0-7776 GCA_041668145.1 Bacilli bacterium
GAAAGCAGCGATGTTGTCAGAAAAGAAATGTATACTTTTTTAGATAAAGGCGGACGCAGTATTACTTTGCGCCCAGAATTTACCGCCGGCATCATTCGTTTAATGGTGCAGAATAAATTATTATCAACCAACGAACTCCCTTTAAAAGTTTATTATGATGGTCCTGTCTTTCGTTATGAAAGACCACAGCTGGGTCGTTATCGCCAATTTAATCAATTTGGGGTGGAATCAGTAGGTCATAATTCTCCCTTGTGTGATTTAGAAGTTATCGTCTTAGCTTATACCATCTTAACAAGTCTCGGTTTAGAGAATGTCTCAATTAAAATAAATACTCTTGGTGATGAAACGAGCCGCGACGCCTATCGCCTTGCTCTTAAAGAATTTTTTAAGAATCATATTTCTCATATGTGTTCAGATTGTCAGAGCCGCTACGAGCTCAATCCTTTACGAATTCTCGACTGTAAAGTTCCTGAAGATCAAGAGATTGTCAAAGAAGCTCCTAAAATGTCATCCTATCTTTCAGCAGCTTCTAAAGAGCGCTTTCAATACATTATTGAAGCTTTAAAATCATTTGGCATTCCCTACGAAGTCGATGATACATTAGTCCGAGGACTCGATTACTATAGCGAGACTGTTTTTGAATTTCATTATACGAGCGCTAAAGGCAATAACTATGGCGCCATTGGAGCGGGTGGCCATTATGATAAGCTCGTCAAAGAATTAGAGGGACCAGATCTTCCAGGAGTGGGTTTCTCATTCGGAATCGAAAGAATTGTTTCCATCTTAAAAGATGATGATTTACTCCCTGGTGACATGCTTGGCCTCTCGCTTTCTTTCTATGTCATGCCCGTCGGAGAAAAAGCGCAATTAACCGCGAATGCTATTGCAAATACCATCCGTGTTCTTGGCTATAGTGCTGATGTTTGCTTTGATGATATCAAAATGGCTAATATGTTTAAGCGAGCGGAAAAAAAGAAAGCAAAATACGCCGTTATCATCGGTGAAAATGAGATGAATAATGGCGAAGTAATTATCAAAGACTTAACTAGTAAAGAACAAATAACCGTCAAGCAAGAAGAACTGGAAGACAAAATTATGGAACTTCTCGAAGGTGAAACTCATGAATGCACTTGTGGATGTCATGATGAACATCACGATGAGAATTACCATTGTCACGAGGAGAAGAAATAATGGAAAGAACATGTTGGAATCTCGACCTATCACTCGTTGATGTCGGACGTCGAGTCACCCTTGTAGGGTGGGTCAGCAAAAAAAGAAATCTTGGTTCGATTTTATTCATTGACCTAAGAGATCGCTCAGGTCTCATTCAAGTCATGGTGAAAGACGCTGACAAGATCCCTGATATCCGCAACGAATATGTCATTCAAGTGGTTGGCGTGGTCGAAAAAAGAGAAGCCGTCAATGAAAAGATGAAAACGGGAGCGATTGAGATTAATGCTGAATCAATTAAAGTCATTAATACCGCTAAGTTAACCCCTCTTATCATTGCTGATGAGACGGATGCTCTCGAAGAGACGCGTTTAAAATATCGCTATCTTGATTTACGTCGTCCAGCCATGCAAAAGTATTTTGACATTCGCGATACGATTAAAATTACTGCTCATCGCTTTTTGCATGAACACCGCTTTATTGAGATTGAAACGCCGATGTTATGCGCTTCCTCTCCTGAAGGAGCCAAAGAGTATTTAGTTCCTTCTCGTCTTCATCATGGAAGTTTTTATGCTTTACCTCAATCACCACAAATGTTCAAACAATTGCTCATGGTGGGCGGTTTCGAAAGATATTATCAAATTGCTCGTTGCTTTCGCGATGAAGATTTGCGTGCTGATCGTCAACCCGACTTTACGCAAATCGACATTGAAACGAGTTTTCTAGATCAAAATGAATTTTTGACTATGATGGAAGGCCTGATCAAAGAAATTTTTCAAAGCACAATTGGCTATGAAGTAAAACTTCCGCTTCGTCAGATGACTTATCGCGAAGCGATGGAGAGATTTGGTAGCGATAAACCTGATACTCGCTTTGGCATTGAACTTCATGAATTAAAACAGACTGTTTTTCAACAAACAACTTTTGCTGGCTTTCTTATTTCTCAAAGCATTAAAGGTCTTTGCATTCCTGGTGTCAGTGGTGAAACCAGTCGAAAAGTTATCGATAATCTGAATTTAGAAGCGAAAAAATACGGTTTGCCAGGTTTAAGCGTCCTTAAATGTGAAGATAAAGACTTATCTGGATCTTTTGTTAAATATGTCTCCAATCAAGAAAAGACCGATTTGATTAAAGAATTTAACGCTCATGATGGCGACATCATTATTATTGCCGCCGGACCTTTAAATCGAGTTCAACCTTTATTGGGCGCCATCCGTCTTAATTATGGTCGCCAACTCAACCTCATTAAACCTAACACCTATGATTTGCTGTGGGTCGTCGATTTCCCGATGTTTGAAAGAGATATTGAATCCAACAAAATGGTGGCTAGCCATCATCCTTTCACTCGTCCAAAAGACGAAGATCTCCACTGGCTCGATGAAGATCCCACTAAAGCTTTAAGCTATGCTTATGACATTGTTATCAATGGCTATGAAGCAGGCGGTGGTACTCTTCGTATTTACGATCAAAATATTCAAAAGAAAATCTTTAATATCCTTGGTCTGAGCGATGAAGAAGTCAAAGCCAAGTTTGGCTATTTTATCGATGCTCTCCAATATGGCACTCCACCTCATGGCGGCATGGCCTTTGGCCTTGATCGTTTAGCGATGATTTTAGGTGGAACTGAAAACATTCGTGATGTGATTGCTTTCCCAAAGAATCTCGCTGCTGTTTGTCCAATGTCAGGAGCGCCGACTCATGTAAGCGACGAACAACTCGATGAATTAGGCATTGAAGTTAAAAAATATTCATAATGTGACTTTATAAACTAAGTTTATAATATAAATATAAATAAATACTAAAAAACTACTAATTGGGAGGAAATATAATGAATAAAAAAATTGATGAATTAGCAGTCGCGACAATCCGATCTCTCTGTATTGATGAAACCAACAAAGCCAAATCAGGGCATCCAGGAATGGCCTTAGGAAGCGCTCCGATGCTCTACACACTTTGGACGCGACATTTAGTGGCCAATCCTCATGAACCATTATGGTTTAATCGCGATCGTTTCGTTTTGAGCGCTGGTCATGCTTCGGCTTTACTCTATGCTTTGCTTCACCTTTCTGGTTATGAACTAGCACTTGATGATTTAAAACAATTCCGCCAAGTCGGTTCTCTGACTCCTGGCCATCCAGAATTTCATTGGACGAAAGGTGTTGATGCGACGAGCTGACCTTTAGGTCAAGGCATTGCTCAGGCTGTTGGGATGGCGATGGCGCAAGAAAGCGTTAAAGCCAATTATCCAGATGGAGAAAAAATTCATAATCATTATATCTACGCTCTCTGTGGCGACGGATGTTTAGAAGAAGGGCTTTCTCAAGAAGCTATCTCTTTAGCCGGACATCAAAAACTCAATAAATTAATTCTCTTTTATGACGCTAATCAAGTTACACTTGATGGTGCATTAGACTTATCTTTTTCGGAACAAGTTAAAAATCGTTTCATCGCCTCGGAGTGGAATGTTTTAGAAATTAAAGATGGCAACGACATCGAAGCCATCGATCAAGCAATTATTTCTGCCAAAAAATCGCAAGATAAACCAACGATGATTCTTGTTCATACTATTATCGGTTATGGTTCTTTAAAGCAAGGAACACATGCTGTTCACGGCAATCCATTAGGATTAGAAGATGGACATCATGCCAAAGTCGATGTCTATGGATTCGATCATCCTGATTTCTTTGTTCCCGATGAAGTACGAGCCTATTTTGCCGAGACCTTCATTGCTCGGGGAGAGAAAGCCTATCTAAAAAATCAAGAAGATATCAAAAAATATCGCGAGAAACATTCTGAATATGCAACTCGTTTCCAATACTTAATTGACTTAAGTGTGGAAAAGTATTTGCCGACAGTGATGCCGGAATTTGTCCCTGGTTCTCTTACTTCAACAAGAGTTGCGTCCGGAAAAGCTCTCAATTCTTATATGTTATCATTGCCTAATTTAATTGGAGGATCAGCCGATGTGGCTGGTTCAGTCATGACCAAATTAGATGGTGGAGTGGATTTTACACCTGCTTCTCGCCAAGGGCATAATATCAACTGGGGCATTCGTGAATTTGCGATGGCTTCAGCTCAAAATGGCATGCTACTTCATGGGGGAGTGAGAACTTATGTTGGCTGCTTCCTTGTCTTTGCTGATTATATGAAAGCCGCTATTCGCATGGCTGCTCTCAGTCATTTACCAGCTATTTATCTTTTCTCACACGATTCTATCGCCGTTGGAGAAGATGGTCCAACTCATCAACCCATTGAACAATTAGCTATGCTAAGAAGTATTCCTAATATGTGCGTTATTCGTCCATGCGATGAAAGAGAAGCCTATGCCGCTTGGTATCAAGCTTTAGCGAGCAAAACTCATCCGACAGCGTTGATTCTCTCTCGCCAAAATCTTCCTTTATTGCCAAATAGCAATGCAGACGGATTAAGCAAAGGCGCTTACGTTATCAGTTCTGAGCAAAAAGAAGCTCAATTGATTATCGTTGCGACTGGCTCTGAAGTTTCATTAGCTATCGAAGCCCAACAATCACTTTTAAAGAATGGCTATGATGTTCGTGTCGTTTCAATGCCTTCCTGGGAATTGTTTGAAGCGCAAAGCGAAGAATATCAGCAAGAGATTCTTTCTCTCCCGCTCGAAAAGAGAATTTCAGTTGAAATGCTCTCAACATTTGGCTGGGATAAATATGCTCATTATCATATGGGGCTTCATGATTTTGGAGCTAGTGGTCCTGCTAAAGATGTTATCAAGAAATTTGATTTTACCATCGAACACTTAGTTAATTTGTGTGAAAACATCATTAAATAATTAAGAGTAAATAATTTATTAGGCAGTGATTACACTGCCTTTTATTTTTCTCTTTCTACATCGTTGTAATTGCACGTTTCATATATTTCATATATAGTTATGGAGAGGTATTATGGCGGATTATATTTATATCGATGATTATCTAAAACATGGAAAATTAGCAATTTCATCTCGCGTTTTTCATCATTTAGCTAGTGAATCTTTAAAAAGAATACCCGGAATTAGCGTCAGCCAATCGGTAAAGAGTTGGCTATTTCTTTTAAATGCCCCCATTAAAACCAGCATTCATCATGGCATTGTCCATGTTGCAGTGACTGTCGATGTGGCTAAAGACACAAACATTCAAGAAGTCTCGCGTCTAATTCAAGATGAGATTAATAATATTTTTATTGTCTCGACTGAACAAATTCCTTTTGATGTTCAAGTTCGCGTCGCCTCCATTATTTAAAATTATGAGTCTTTCAAGAAACCAAGAACACTATATTGTCATGACCGTCATCTATGATGAATTGGTTGATTTTTCAAATAAGCAATCAACAATTAATCGCGATTCTCGCCTATTGATGAGCGATTTATGTGACCAACCATATGATGAAATCAGCGAATACATGAAAGAGACTGTCGCTCAATCTTTAGCAAAATATGGAATGATTCGTGAAGCTTTCATTCCCTTTTTAAAGAATTGGAAATGGGATCGTTTGCCGCTTCTTACCCAATCAATACTATTAATGTCTTACACTCATTATTACTTTGTGGAAAAGGTTGATAAACGTATCGTCATCAACATTGCTGTTAATCTCGCCAAAAAATATATCGATAACAAACAATCACAATTTATCAACGCAATCTTAGATGGTATGTTGGCATAATGAACAACGAACGCACAATCTACACGGTTAACGATGTCAATCAACATATCAAATCACTTATTTCTCAAGACACTAGCCTCAAATACATTCTTGTAAAGGGTGAAATATCAAATTTTAAAAATGGTGCAGCTGGCCATCTTTATTTTTCTTTAAAAGACAAAGACTCATTAATTAATGTCGTGATGTTTTCTGCTTACGCTCAAAAAATTGTTTTTGTTCCTAAAAATGGTGATGAAGTCATTGTTTTAGCCTCTGTTGATGTCTATGCCCCTCGTGGCTCTTATCAGTTATTTTGTTATGAAATGCAACAAGTGGGACAAGGAACACTCCTTGTTGAATTAGAGAAATTGAAAAAGAAGCTCCAATTAGAGGGTCTATTCGATGTTTCCCGTAAGAGAAGCATAAATCTCTATCCCCACGCTATTGGTGTCATCACTGCTAAGAATAGTGCAGCTATTAAAGATATCGTCACGAACATTAAACGCCGCTATCCAATTGCGGATATTTATGTTTTCTACAGCGCCGTTCAAGGCGAATCAGCCCCGAAAGAAATATTAAAAGCTTTTAATGAAGCCCAAAAATACGATCTCGATACTTTGATTATTGGTCGTGGTGGCGGTTCCAGCGAAGACTTGAGTGCTTTTAATGATGAGACATTAGTTCGCGCTATTGCTAATAGTAAAATGCCAATTATTGCCGCCGTTGGGCATGAAATCGATACCACATTAGTGGATTATGTCGCCGATAAAAGAGCTAGCACTCCGACAGGAGCAGCTGAATTAGCCACAGTTGATCGACGAGAAATTGAACAACATTTTCAGTATTGCCTTGATGATATGAAAGAGGCTATTATTGAGAAACTCAATGATATGAGAGAAAATGTTAGTGAAAGAGACAAAGAATTACAAGAAATATTCACTGACAAGATAAGTGGTTTAAAAGACAACATCGACGATATTGGTTTAGAATTAAAAGAAGCGCTTGCTAACAAGCTGGAATACCTTCATCAGACATTAGTGTTACGTCAAGAACAATTGAAAGCGCTTAATCCTCGTCAAATTTTGGAAAGAGGTTATTCGATTACCGCTGACGAAAACGGGAAAGTTGTAACAAATATAAAAGAAATAAAGAAAGCATCAAAAATAATCACTTATATAAGTGGTGGTAAAATAAAGAGTACTGTTGATGAAATTGAGGAACGAAAATTATGAGTGAAGAAAAAAAGAAATTTGAAGACGAATTAAAAAGATTAGATGAGATTGTTAATCAGATATCATCGAAGTCTTTACCTTTGGATGAAAGTTTAAAGCTCTATGAAGAAGGAACGAAAATAATTTCTCGTTTAAATCAAAAATTAAAGGATGCAGAAGCAAAAGCTGAAAAGATTGTCAATATCGAAGAAAAATAAATTATTTTAGTAAATAATTAGTAGTAATTTAGCATGATGAAAAAGCCATTAATAACCCATATTAACTTATCGAAAATCGAAAATCCGGATTTCTTAAAGACGATGTCTTATAAAGAGCTGAATATTTTAAGTGATGATATTTCAAAACATATTATAGATATAACATCACAAAATGGTGGACATTTGTCGAGCAATCTGGGCGTTGTTGATGCGACGATTGCTCTCTGTCGAGTCTTTGATTTTTCCAAAGATAAACTAATTTTTGATGTCGGCCATCAATGTTATACCTATAAATTATTAACTGGTCGTTCTTTAGAACGTTTAAGACAAAAAGATGGAACTTCTGGTTTTCAAGATATCCACGAATCACCCTATGATCATTTCGAAGCTGGTCATAGTTCAACATCTATTAGCGCGGGTTTAGGTTTAGCGACGGCACGCGATTTAAATCATGAACACTATAATGTCGTTTCTTTTATAGGCGACGCCGCCATTGTTAATGGTTTATCTTTTGAAGGCTTAAA
>JBAYDQ010000020.1:0-7666 GCA_041668145.1 Bacilli bacterium
AGTGGTTATAATTCACAATTTATCGCTGTGAAAAAATATTTAGCGGAGGTCAAGAAGCATGCCAAAAAGTAATTTAAAAGTTGTTAATAATAAAACACGCTCTGTCGATGGTCATGCTGAAATGATGGGCCGCCCTGTCTATACCGATGATTATGCTCCTCATGGAGCTCTTGTTTGTCGTATGTTGAGAAGTCCTCATGCTTTTGCTCGTATCAAAAGTATCGATACCAGCAAAGCTGAAGCCCTCAATGGGGTCAAATGTGTTTTAACATATAAAAATGTTCCCCATATTGCCATGTCTCGTGCTGGTCAGGCCGCTCCCGCTCCTTCCCCAATTGATAAATTCATTCTTGATGAATATGTTCGTTATGTCGGTGATGAAGTCGCTTGTGTCGCAGCGATTGATGAACGAATCGCTGAAGATGCTCTTAAACTTATTGATGTTGAATATGAAGTTTTAGAACCTGTTCTCGACTATAAGCAAGCTTATCAAAATAAAGTTGTTATTCACCCCGAAGAAGGTATTTCACAAGCTTTCGAAATGGGTTTTCGTCCTAAAGAAAATGTTGCTGCTAGCTATGAAATGCAAGTCGGTGATGTTGAATCAGCATTGAAGAAATGCGAAGTGGTTATTGAACATACCGCTGAATCGCAAGCTCAAGCTCATGCGATGATGGAACCGCATTGTTCTAATGCTCGGTTAGATGATCATAATCGCTTAGTGATCTATACTTGTACCCAAACGCCTTTCCATATGCGTCGAATTCTCACTAAGACTTTAGGTATGCCACTTAATAGTGTGCGTATTGTTAAACCTCGTGTTGGTGGTGGCTTCGGTGGGAAACAAGCATTTCACTGCGAATTCTTTGTTGCATTAGTGACATTAAGAACAGGACTACCATCTCGAATGGTCTATTCTCGCGAAGAAGTCTTTGGTGCTTCTTATACACGCCATCCGATGTGCATTACAATGAAGATTGGGGCGGACAAAGATGGTACTATTCGAGCAATTGACTGTCGCGCTTTAAGCGATACAGGAGCCTATGGCGAACACGCTTTGACCGTCTTCATGATTGTCGGTAGCAAAGTTCTACCTTTATATAATAAGGTTGACGCTGTTCGTTTTGGTGGACGCGTTGTTTATACTAACCATGTGCCAGCTGGCGCTTTCCGTGGATATGGAGCGATTCAAGGCAATTATGTCTTAGAGTCAGCAATCGATATTTTGGCGGAAAAACTGCATATGTCTCCTATTGAATTACGATTAAAGAACTCCATGAAAGAAGGGGAAACCTCTCCCATCTTTGAAATCATGGGCGAAGGTACCAAAGGTACACCGATGATTATGGAGTCTTGCAAACTGCCATATTGTATCACTCGCGGTGCCGAATTAATTGGCTGGGATAAGAAATATCCACGTCTTCAAGTTGGGCCACATAAAGTTCGCGCTGTGGGAATGGCCATTGCGATGCAAGGCAGCGGTATTCCCTATATGGATATGGGTTCATCCTCGATTAAACTAAATGATGATGGCTCTTATATGGTCACTTCAGGAGCGACCGATATTGGACAAGGTTCTGATACTGTTATCACTCAGATTGTGGCTGAAGAATTGATGACCACTGTCGATAGAGTGACTATCTATTCATCTGATACTGATTTAACACCTTTTGATGTCGGTGCATACGCTTCTTCTACCACTTATATTTCGGGAAATGCTGCTTTAAAAGCCGCTCAAAAGATGAAAAATCGTTTGATTCGTGAAGCGGCTTCAATTTTAGAAGTCAAAGAAGATGATGTTGATTTTGATGGCGAAATCTTTGTTGCCGGCGATAAGAGTATTACTCTTTCTGATCTAGCCAATCGTTTAACTTATGCTAAAGATATGCATCAAGTCGCCGTTACAGAGAGTTATTTTGGTCATGTTTCTCCACCGCCTTTTATGGCGGGATATGCCGAAGTGGAAGTCGATACAGAAACGGGTGAATATCAATTAATTGATTATGTTTCCGTCGTCGACTGCGGCACAACTATTAATCCCATGCTTGCTCGTGGGCAAGTGGAAGGTGGCATTGTCCAAGGCTACGGCATGGCTTCTTGTGAAGCTGTTATCTATAACAAGGCCGGTAAATTATTAACAAATAACTTTTTAACTTACCATATCCCCACTCATAAAGAGATTACTAAACTCACGACAGAATTTGCTGATTCTTATGATCCCACGGGACCATTTGGGGCCAAATCAGTTGGTGAGATTGGTATTGATACGCCTCCAGCAGTATTATGCAATGCCATTTATAACGCCGTAGGTGTGAGAATTAATGATTTACCCATCACCCCTGAAAAAATCCTCAAAGCCATGAAAGCTCAAAAAGAAGAGAAAGAATAATTTCAAGGTCTTAAAATGAATGATTTATTGATAAAAAATGGAAATTTGTACATTGATGGAAAATGGCAAAAAAGCAACATCGGTGTCAAAAATGAGAAGATTGTTTATCTTGGAGCAGATGAACCTGAAGCATCTGAAATATTTGATGCGAAAGGTTTAAATGTCATCCCAGGATTAATTGATCCTCATGTGCATTTTTCTTTAAATTGTGGCACCGTTATCTCGGTTGATGACTTTGCTTCTGGTACAAGATCTGCTGCCTATGGTGGTGTGACAACCATCATCGATTTTGTCGATCCCGCTCGCAATGCTAAAACATTGGAGAAACTCTTTTACGAAAGATTGCAATTAGCGAAAACTTCGCAAATTGATTATCATCTTCATGGTTGTATTAAAGAACCAGATGGCGATTTAGAGGAATTTGTCTTAAAAATGAAGAGTTTAGGGATGAACACTATCAAACTTTTCACTACTTATTCGGAAACGCATCGACGGACATATGACAAAGATATCTATAACCTACTGAAACTATCAAAAAAATATGATTTTTTAGTGGTATGTCATATCGAGAACGATGATCTCATCAAACATAGCGAGACTTTCCGTTGCACGAATATCGCCGAAGCGAGGCCGAGTGAATGCGAAACAAGCGAAGCTTTAAAATTAGCTGAATTTGCTAAACAAACAGGGGGCTATCTCTATATGGTTCATTGTAGTAGTGGTCAAACCTTGCAAGCTTTAATTAATCAATACAGTGATATTTTGGGCAAACATTTCTTTGTTGAGAGTTGCCCGCAATATTTCCTATTCAATAAAAGCAATTTGCAAAGTGAGAATGGATATTTATTTACCTTTGCCCCACCATTACGAAGTCCTGAAGAACAAAAATTACTCATTAAGAATATTGCCTATATCAATACGATTGGCACTGATCATTGCTCTTTCAATAGTGGCGATAAAAAAGATCATCCAGCCTTAATTGGCCATCCCTTAGGAATTGGTGGAATTGAAACTTCGTTCCTTGTTCTCCATAAAATGTTTGGTGATCAAATTATTGATAAAATGAGCAAAAATGTTGCAGAACTTGAACATTTTTCTCAAAAGGGTTCTATTTCACTGGGAAAAGATGCCGATTTTGCTTTTATCAAAATTGTTGATTCTTATCCAATTGGGAAACCACACGGAAAAGCTGATTACTCCATTTATGAAAATTTAGTCGTGAACGAGAAAATCGTTTCCACGATGTTAAGAGGACGGTTTGTCTTAAAAGATTTAGTGTTTATTCCTCAACACGGGGAATTAATAAATTGTGATTAAGGAGGCTCTATGAAAAAAATACTGACCAATGTTCGCATCTATGATTATCAAAATTATATTGAGAATGGCTATGTCGTTTTTGATGAAAAGATTATTAAAGTTGGCCCGATGAGTGAGCTTGTCGAAGACGAAGCCGAAATTATTGATGGGCATGGGCAGTTACTCCTTCCTAATTTCGTTTGTTGCCATGCCCACATATATTCAATTTTTGCCCGCGGATTAATTCTTCCCTTCAATCCTCAAAATTTCCAAGAAATTCTCGATCAGATGTGGTGGAAAATGGATGCTAAAATCAATAATGATGTAACCTACTACTCTGGAATATGTGCTGCCTCTGAATTTATGAAAAACGGAGTAACTACGATTATCGATCATCACGCTTCGGGAAAAGACATCATCGGTTCTTTAACTTCATTAAAAGAAGCCTTAAATGATGTCGCTTCATTGCGTTCTGTTCTCTGCTTTGAAACGAGCGATCGCTATTGCACCGAAGAATGTATTAAAGAGAATATGGATTTTATGAAAGCCAATCATTCAAACATGTGCGCTGGTCTATTTGGCATGCATGCATCAATGTCTCTCAGCGATAAAACGCTTAGCGATATTTCGCAAGCCCTTGGTGACAACCCAATTCATATTCATGTTGCAGAAAGTCAGATGGATGAAGAGGATTGCCAAAAGAAATATCAAGAGTCAATTATTGAGAGACTAGATAAATTCAATTTGATTAAACCCAATAGTTTGATAGTTCATGGCGTCTTTGTGAATGATAAAGAATTAGACATCATTGCCAAAAATAAAGCCTATCTGGTCGTTAATACAACTTCAAATATGAACAATGCAGTTGGATTGCCAGATGTGATGAATTTTAAGAAACATGGCATCAAGGTTTTAGTGGGTAACGATGGCTTGAGTACCTCGATGGCGACTGAATATTTGAACCTCTTCTATACCACTCATTTGAAAAATCATACGCCTAACGCCATGAATTTAGGTGATGTATTAGATATAATAAATAGCGCTTACGATTATATTAATCGAACATTAGGGATTAAATTAGGACGAATTGCTCCAGACTATGAAGCTGACTTCTTACTATTGCCTTACACTCCTTTCACCCCCATGAATGAGAGTAACGCCTTCGGTCATGTGTTTTATGGTTTGTACCCATGCTTTTCGCCTCGCGATGTCTATCGTGGCGGACAATGTCTCGTCAAGAATGGCAAGTTGTTAAATTCCAAATTAGAGCGCGGCTTAGTCAAATCAGTTGAAGTTTCAACTGAATTATGGAAAGCGATTAAGGAGGATCAATAATATGGATCTATCGACAAAATTTGATGGGCTGGTTCTTAAGAATCCTTTGATGCCCGCCGCTGGCCCATTAGTGGGTGATGCCGAGAAAATGCTTTGGCTCAATCATGTCGCGGGGTTAGGAGCGATTGTAGCCAAGACCATCTCGACTAAAATGGCGCATATTCCTCATCCGTGTATCGTCGGAGATAACAATGCCATTTATAACTGTGAATTATGGACCGAATATTCCAAAGAAAAGTGGATCAATGAATTTCTCCCTGCTTATTGCAAAGAAAAAGGTGACACTCCTTTAATCATCTCCGTTGGTTATACCAAAGATGATATGGAAGTTCTCATCCCTCAATTAGATAAATTCGCTGATGCTTTTGAAGTCAGCACCCATTATGTTGGCAACGACCTAAAAACATTAGGTGAAACCGTCAAAGCCATTCGTTCATTAACCAAGAAGCCCATCTATATGAAGATCAGCCCTCATATGCCTGATCCTCAAGGATTCGCGAAAACGATTAAAGAAAATGGCGCGAATGGTGTCGTGGCTATCAACTCTTTAGGACCTTCCATGGTTATTGATGTGGAAAAACGCTCTATGCTTGCCGCTAACGATAAAGGCTTTGTATGGATGAGTGGACCAGCCATTAAACCAATCGCCTTAGCCACTGTTTATACCATTAAGCAAGCTGAACCATCTCTCACCGTCATTGGTGTCGGTGGTATTTCCTCCGCGAAAGATGTCATTGAATTTTTATTAGCAGGAGCTTCCGCTTGCGGAATGCTTTCCGCTCCCATGCTCAAGGGCAAAGATTTATATGCCAAGATTCTCGCTGATTTACCTAAAGAATTAGAGAAATATGGTTTTAAATCCGTCCAAGATGTTATCGATACTCAATTAGTTAAAGATGTAAAATATGAAGCTGAACTTCCCATCGTTGATACCAATAAATGCGTTCACTGCGGACTATGCGCCCGCAACTGTCCATATTTTGCTATTGAAATGAATGAAGCGAAAATCCCTGTTTTTGATAGTGATAAATGCTTCCGCTGTGGGTTATGTGCTTCCCGTTGTGCCGTCAAAGCCATCAATTTTAAGAAATAAGGTTTTATGAAAAAATTCTTTCCAAATTCAACAAATAAAATAGACAACGAAGAGAAGATGGCGGGTCAGGCCCTTTTCACCGATGATTTAGTGTGCAAAGACGCTCAATTCGTCGCTTTTGTTCGTTCCACCATTTCCAAAGGAAAGATTTTGAAAATTGAAGTTCCAACTCTTCCAGATGGTTATTTCTTTATCAGCGCCAAAGATATCGTTAAAGAAAATGTGGTCAACATCATTGTTTCTGATTGGCCCGTCTTTGCTGATGGAGTCGTTAACTATTATGGTGAGACCATTGCTCTTGTCGTTGGCCCAGATAAAGAACTAACCATCGATTTAGCAAAAAAAATCGTCATCACTTATGAAGAAGAAACTCCTAATTTTGCTTTTGTAGAATCATCAGTGCATAAGCACTTTGCAAAAGGTGACTTGAAAAAAGCTCAAGAAGAGGCTGACTTTACTTATACCGAAACCTTCCACACGGGTTTACAAGAGCATGTCTATTTAGAGACTCAAGCTATGTTGATGTGGATGGAAGGCGATAAGATTACAGTCAAAGCTTCAATGCAATGTCCATTTTATGTGAAAAACGCCATCGTGCGAACATTAGGATGTCATCCTGATAATGTCCGAGTTATTCAACCCGCTGTTGGGGGAGCTTTTGGAGGGAAAGAGCACTATCCTTCCATTCTTGCCGCTCAACTAGCCACCGCGATTGTTAAAGTAAAAAAACCGATTCGCTTTGTTTTTGATCGGATGGAAGATATCGCTTATACCACCAAACGTCATCCCAGCGAAACGACTTATACCGCTTATGTTAAAAATCAACACATCACTGGTGTGAAAGCTACCGTCAAATTAAATGGTGGAGCTTATATCGGTTGTTCTGGCGTTGTTTTATCCCGTGCTTTAATTGCCGTTGTCGATTGCTATACCATTTCCAGTCTTGATGTGACTGGGGATGTTTATCTTACCAATAATGTGCCAACTGCCGCTTTCCGTGGATTCGGATCTCCGCAAACCATTTTTGCTTTTGAAATGTTCATTAATCATGTCGCACAAGCTCTACATGTTGACCCGTTAAAATTCTGCCTCGCTCATCTCGCTAAAAAAGGTGATATCACCGCGGTGAATGGTAAATTCCACGATGATATTATCATGCCTCAATTAATTGAGAAAGCCATGCAAATGAGCGATTATAAACGCAAGATTAAAGAGTATAGTCAGCCTCATTCTAATCGTGGCATTGGGATGTCATGGTTCCTTCATGGCTGTGGGTTTACTGGTTCAGGCGAATCAACAATTATCAACGCTCATGTCAAATTAGTGAAAGAAGAGGATGATACCATCCATCTCTATACTTCGCAAGTTGACTTTGGGCAAGGAAATCGCACAACTTTAAAGAAGATTGTTTCTAACACTCTGAATTGTCCTGAAGAGCAAGTCTCCCATGAGCCACCCGATACTGATCATACTTTAAATACTGGCCCAACGGCCGCGAGCCGAACGATAATTATCGTCGGTTATCTCTGCGAGAAAGCCGCTCAGCACTTAAA
>JBAYDQ010000021.1:0-7598 GCA_041668145.1 Bacilli bacterium
AAAGATTATCTCAATTGCAGCGAGATTGAAATTGATAAAAAAGGACTTATTAAAAAGATATCCACCAATGCTGGATTAAAAAAAGAAGCCGACATCGCTTTAGGCAGTTATGTTTTCAATCGCTCAACTTTTGAAAAAATCCTCAAATTATCAAAGGATGTTTCTCTCCTTTATTCTTTGCGCAAAATGATTAAATATTGTGTCGATGAAGGTCTCATCGTTCTCAATTCATACGAATTTAAAGGTTTTGTCGCCCCTATTTTGAATTTAAACGATTATATCAATCAATCCTTAGCTCTATTGAATTATTCTCGCCGTTCTCAATTATTCTTAGAGAATTGGCCCATTTATACCGTTACTCATAACACTCCGCCCGCTCTCTATGGTCCTAAAGCAAATGTTAAAAATTGTTTTATTGCTAACGGTTGTATCATCAAAGGCAAAGTTCGCAACTCAATTATTTCTCGTGATGTCATCATCGAAGAAGATAGTGTCGTCGAAAATTCAATTATCTTTACCAAGTCGATTATTGGGAAAGGAATAAAGATTAATTATGTCTTAGCTGATAAATCTGTTCGCATCACAGAATGCCATGATGTCGCGGGAGAAGCAGACAATGTCTTGTTTATTGAACAAGGAGCTCATATTTAATGAAAATTGTGATGATTGCTAGCGAATCTAGACCCCTATGCAAAACAGGTGGACTAGCCGATGTCATCTATTCTCTTTCCAAAGAATTAGCGGTGATGGGAGAAGAAGTTTTCATCATCTTACCTTACTATCGTTTTATCAAGCAAACCACTCGCCCTTCGGTTAAAAAAGTTTGTTCTTTTGTCGTTCCGATGTCGTGGCGCAGTGAGCGGGCTGATGTTTACTATACTTATGATTCCGGAATTACTTTTTATCTCATCGATAATTCTCGCTATTTTGATCGCGACCATCTCTATGGTGATTGGGATGACAATGAGCGATTTGCTTTCTTCTCATTAGCGAGTAAAGAGCTTTTTTATCATATTTCTTTAATTCCCGACATCGTTCATGTTCATGACTGGCACGCGGGGATGATTCCGTGCCTTTTTAAAGAAGATATCTATGCTTCGAATTATTTCCGTAAAACTAAATTTGTTTTTTCCATCCATAATCCCGCTTTCCAAGGCATGATGTCGCCTTCGTCATTAGGCGATTATTACAATTTACCTGATTCGTTATATGAAAATGGTAAGCTGCGATTTAAAGATCAAATTTCAACCTTAAAGGCTGGAATTGAATACGCCGATAAAATCACTACCGTTTCTCCTAATCATCGTCAAGAACTTCTCACTCGTGAAGGCGGAATGGGACTAGAGTCCGTCTTGAAATTACGTGAATACGATTTTATCGGGGTATTGAACGGCATCGATTATCAAGAGTTTAATCCTCATGAAGATAACTTGATTGAATTTCCTTATAATGGCGTGAATTTTTTAAAGCAAAAACAAGAGAATAAGAAAAAACTTTTTGCGCAAATGTATCTTCAAGATTTTGGGCAACCTCTTTTCTCTTTAATCTCGCGCTTGACCTGGCAAAAAGGACTAGATATTATTCTCCCCACTCTTGAAACTCTCGCTCAAAAAGGATCTAACATCATCCTGCTTGGTTCAGGCGAATATCAATATGAGCAAATGATGGAAGAGATGCACAAAAAATATCCCAAAAATATTGCTATCTATATTGGATATAACGATCAACTCGCTCATCAAATTTACGCTAGTAGTGATTTCTTCTTAATGCCATCGCTCTTTGAACCTTGTGGATTGGGACAAATGATCGCGCAGAGATATGGTACTTTGCCTATTATTCGTCGAACCGGAGGCTTAAAAGATTCTGTCATTTGCTATGATGGTTCAAATAAAGAGACCGCCAATGGTTTTGGCTTTGATGATTACGATCAAGAAGCCATGAAAAATACTTGCCTTTATGCCTTGGGTCAATGGCAAGATCTTTCTCTCCGTAAACAATTGATGCGCAATGCTCTTAAAACCGATAACTCATGGAGTAAAAGCGCGAAAGAATATCTAACAATTTATCAAAGTCTAGAAACCAAAAAATAAAGGAGCACTTATGTCTTACGATCATCGAAAAATTGAAGAAAAATGGCATAAGTATTGGGAAGAACATCAAACGTTTAAAACCGATATTTATGATTTTTCAAAACCTAAATACTATGTCCTAGACATGTTTCCCTATCCATCAGGAGTGGGACTTCATGCTGGTCATCCCGAAGGCTATACAGCGACCGATATTCTCAGTCGTATGAAAAGAATGCAAGGCTTTAATGTCTTACATCCAATGGGATATGACTCTTTCGGCTTGCCAGCGGAACAATATGCGATTCAAACTGGTCACAACCCTAATGGATTTACGGAAAGAAACATCATCTCCTTTACGAAGCAATTAAAAGAACTTGGTTTTGATTATGATTGGACCAAGGTCATCTCGACAAGCGATCCATCTTTTTACAAATGGACGCAGTGGATTTTTAAACAATTATTTCTTGATGGATATGCCAAATATATCGATATGCCCGTCAACTGGTGCGAAGAACTGGGCACGGTTCTTTCTAACGATGAAATTATCGATGGAAAATCAGAGCGTGGTGGTTATCCAGTTGTACGCAAAAATTTAAAACAATGGGTTATTGATCAGCCGCAGTTTGCCGAAGAATTATTAGAAGGTCTCAATCATATTGATTGGCCAGAATCGACGAAAGAGATTCAACGAAATTGGATTGGTCGTAGCGAAGGCGCTACCATCTTATTTAATGTTGCTAATACGGATAAGAAATTTGAAGTTTTTACCACTCGAGCTGACACCCTTTTTGGAGCTACCTATTGTGTCTTATCACCAGAACATCCATTAGTTAAAGATCTCGTTACTCCTGAATGTCGTCTGGCAGTCGAACAATATATTCAAGAAGCTAGTCTGAAAAGCGAGATGGAAAGAACTTCCCTTTCGAAAGAAAAGACAGGATGTTTCTTAGGCGTTTATGCAATTAACCCAGTTAATCAAAAACTTTTGCCAATCTATATATCCGATTATGTTTTAGCTTCTTATGGAACAGGAGCAATTATGGCCGTTCCAGCCCATGATAGTCGCGACTATGCTTTCGCTAAAAAGTTTCATTTGGATATTATCCCCGTTTTAAGTGGTGGAGATGTGGCTAAAGAAGCCTATGAAGGCGATGGTCTTCATATCAATTCACAGTTTTTAGATGGTCTTAATAAAGAAGATGCAATCAATAAAACTATTGATTTTTTGAAGTCAAAAGGATTAGCGGAAAAGAAAGTAAATTACAAATTTAGAGAATGGATATTTGCCCGTCAACGTTATTGGGGGGAACCCGTTCCGGTCGTCCATATGGCCGATGGTTCCATTCACGCTTTGAGTGATGAAGAACTGCCTCTTGTTCTTCCTGAACTGAAAGATTACAAGGGTCATAATGGACATTCGCCATTAGATGCCGCAACGAAATGGAAAGAATATTCTTTTGAGGGCATGACAGGAGTTCGTGAAACTTCGACCATGCCTGGAAGCGCTGGTTCAAGTTGGTATTTTCTCCGCTATGTCGATCCTCATAATAATCAGATTTTCTGCGACAAAAAATTAGCTGATCATTGGCTCCCTGTCGATTTATATGTCGGAGGTCCTGAACATGCGGTTGGACATTTAATCTATGCTCGTGTGTGGACCAAATATCTTAATAAAAAAGGTTACATTTCTTTTGACGAACCCTTTAAGAAATTAGTTCATCAAGGAATGATTTTGGGCGAGAATGGTATTAAGATGGGTAAGAGATATCCTGAATACGCGATTAATCCTAGCGATATTGTTGCGAAGTTTGGTGCGGATACCTTACGTCTTTATGAAATGTTTATGGGACCGCTTGAAGCGAGTAAACCCTGGAGCAATCAAGGAGTAGAAGGTGCGCGTCGCTTTATCGAACGCGTCTACCGCTTAATCGTGGAAAATGATGTTATTACAAATGATGAGGTTCCAGAATTGGAATTAGTCTATCATTTAACAGTTAAAAAAGTGACTGAGGATTATGAATCATTAGCCTTTAACACCGCGATTAGCCAAATGATGATTTTTGTTAACGAAGTTTATAAAGTTAATCGCTTACCACTTCGTTATGCCGAAGGCTTAATCAAGATGATATCTTGTATTATTCCTCATGTTGGCGAAGAAATGTGGGAAAAACTTGGGCATGATAAAACCCTCGCTTTTGAACCGTGGCCATCTTATGATCCATTAAAAACAATTGCCTCAGGCGTCACCATCGCCGTTTCCGTCAATGGCAAAGTACGCGCGACCATTGAAGTTGAAAAAGATCTTCCGGATGAAAAGATTAAAGAATTAGCTCTCCAGCAAGAAGGAGTTCAACGTCATGTGGAAGGTAAACAAATTAAAAAAATAATTATTGTTAAAAACAAAATTATCAATCTAGTTGTTGTATAATAATAAATAGCACGATACTCACCATGTGAGATTGTAGCGGAGGTAAACATGAATATATGTATCGATGTGGGTAATACCACCATCAATGTCGGAATCTTTGTCGGAGACAAATTAGTTGAAAGATTTTCTCTCACTACCGATTTTGTCAAAACTCAAGACGAATATGCGACCATCATCAGTCAACAGATTAATAGTAAAAAGCTTGATATCAAGCAAATACAAAACATCATTTATTCTTCCGTTGTTCCAGTTTTAAACGTGCCTCTTAAGGCCGCGATAAAGAGCGTTTTTTGTCATGACTTAATGATCATTGAACCAGGTGTTAAAACAGGTTTAATGTTTAAAGTTGATAATCCTTTAGAAGTGGGAAATGACTTAATTGCTGATTTAGTGGGAACCAAGGAAATCTATGGTTTTCCCAGTATCATCGTCGATTTAGGAACGGCGAGTAAAATTTTATTTTTAGATAAAAACGGAGCTTTTTCTTCCGCTTTGATTATGCCCGGCATATCGATTAGTGCGGAAAGTTTAACTAAACGAGCCGCTCTTTTGCCAAGTGTTTCCTTAGAAGAGCCAAAGACCATTATTTCTAAAAACACCATTGAAGCGATGAATGCTGGCATTGTCTTTGGACACGCCGATATGATTCTTGGCATGATTAAAAGAATGGAAAAAGAAATTGGCTATCCGACCAAACATCTTCTTACTGGTGGAGGAGCGGTCTATGTTAAAAATATTTTAAAAGATGATTTTATTTATGATCAGAACATTAATCTTTTCGGTTTAAATTACATCATTAAGAAAAACGAGAGTCACTATGAAAAATAAAGTTATTCGGGAAATGACCCTTTCCGCTGCTATTATCGCCATTATCGCCATTATGTCATATGTGCCATATGTGGGTTATATCACTATTGCCGGAATTGCTTCAATTTGCACTATTCATATTGTCGTTTTAGTTTGTGCTTTATTATTTGGGTGGAAACAAGGATTGGTCGCTGGAATCGCTTTTGGTTTATTTAGTTTATTGAAAGCCTTAACTATGCCGGCCAGTTCAATTGATTTCGCTTTTGTTAATCCTCTTATTTCTATCTTGCCTCGTGCTATTTTTGGACTTGTGGCCGGTTTGCTTTTTTCTCTCATCAAAAAAATGCCATCTGTTTCCTGGCGGACAGTTTTGTATGTTTGTGCCTCTATCATCTTGACTATTTTTCATTCTTTCCTTGTCTTATTGATGCTATGGTTCTTCCGCCAGAGTTTAGCTTTCAATAATAATTTCATGAATGTCTTGAGCGCTATTATCGCAGTGAACGCTCTGATTGAATTGATTGCTGCGGGAATTTTAGTGCCTATGATTGCCTGGCCTCTGTCAAAAGCTTTTCCCCAATATAATCCCTATTATAAAAAAACTTCAAAAACAATTAATGATTTGTATATCAAAAAGGAGCAATAATTATGCAAAAATCATCTATTTTTAAAAAACTTAGCCAAGAGTATGAAAAACCCCTTCTCGCTAACCTTCGTCAATTTGTCGCGATTAACTCTGTTTATGATGAGAAGACCATCAGCGATGAGAATCCGTTTGGTAAAGGAGTCAGTCAAGCCTTAAATTTTATCGAAAAACTCGCTCTTACTGATGACTTTAAAGTCACAAATTATGACAACAAGGTCGTGGAGATTATCGTCGGAGAAGGCGACAAAAACATCACAATTATGGCTCACGCTGATGTGGTTCCAGCCGGAACTGGATGGGATCAAGATCCTTTTAGTGTAACTGAGCATAAAGATGTCTTATGCGGTCGTGGTGTCGCCGATGATAAAGGTCCTTTATTATCCGCCTACTATGCGTTAAAACTATTGCGTGACAATCATTTGCTTGGCGATTATCAAGTTCGTTTTCTTGTCGGTGGCAATGAAGAGAGAGGTTCACTTGGTATGACACATTATTTTGAGGAACTTAAAAAGCCTCAGCCAACATATGGCTTTTCCCCTGATTCAGATTACCCATTGATTTACGGCGAGAAAGGTATTATTAATTTTGAGGTTAAAAAATCTTTTGAAATTAATGGTGTTTACTCCATTCAAGGAGGGGTTGCAAGCAACTCTGTTATTGAGCGATGCGTCGTGAGGATGAGAGAGAATCAGTTTTTTCTTAAAAAATTAAAAGAACAAAAAATTAATTTTCAGGCGCAAATGCTCGAGGAAGGCATGGAAGTCGTTTTTATCGGCAAAGCCGCTCATGGTTCAACTCCTGAGTTTGGTTTAAATGCTGGCCTGATCGCTATTGCTCAACTAGGTGACTTTTTACAAGATTCCAATTTACAACAAATCGCCCGTCTTTATATTGATTTAGAAGGACGCGGATTAAATATCGACGCTCAAAGTCAAGCGATGGGACATAATAGTCTCAATGTTGGTCTAATCAATTATGAAAATAATCAATTTTCAATGGTGGTGAATTTCCGCTATGTCGATGGTCTCGATCCCAATAATTTAGTCAACAAAATTAAAGAGTGCTCTCAGCCCTTTGATATTGAGATTTTGGCCCATTCACCTCTTCTTTTCTATCCGCTCGATTCTGTTTTAGTCTCCACTCTTTTATCTTGCTATCAAGAAGAGACTGGTGACTACCAAAGTTTGCCTCTTACCACAGGAGGCGGGACCTACGCTAAAGAAGCCAATAATGTCATTGCTTTCGGTATGCAGTTTCCCGGTTGGGATTCAAAGATGCATTCACCGAGTGAATCAGTGAAAAAATCCGCGTTATTTCAAAGCATTGCCATCTATGCTCGCGCTATTGTGGAATTAGGAAAAAAGATTGATGAGAACAAAATTTAAAGCTTGGACAAAACCCTATATTGATGAGCATCCAGAAGTGATGATTTCCGATGATTTTTTACAAGCTCATCCATCGCCATACTTTTTAGAAATTGGTTCTGGAAAAGGTAAATTTCTCTACGATATGGCTTTCGCTTATCCAGATCAATTTTTTGTCGGAGTGGAACGAAATGTGACGTGTGCAGGAATTGCCGCCAAGAAAATTGTGGAAGGAGAAATAACTAACGCTAAGTTATTATTCACTAATGCCGATGAAGTATTAG
>JBAYDQ010000022.1:0-7514 GCA_041668145.1 Bacilli bacterium
ACATGGGAGGAGGCGATGCCTGGCTCGCTTTATCAATTTTTGAAGTTGATGATCTTGAAATAGACTTTAATGTTGAGTGGCTTCCTGATGTGTGGAATAATAACGCTTTTTATTCTCTTGAAGAAGCATATAATACAGGTTTATTAACGATGGATGATTTGATTAAAATCAAAGATATTGAGAGTGAACTTTTACCTTATAGATAATCAGAAAGTTGCCACTACTGGCTGAACGATAAAACAACAAAATTTTCATAAACATCAAAGTTCAATTTGATAATAGTCGTCGTATCCTTTGTATTTTCCAATGTTTTTCCAATGGAGTTTTGCTAAGGCTTTGGTTCTTTCGATATCGTTTCTTTTAGCTTTAGTTACTAATATTTTATTGCCAAACAGTTCTTTAAATGTTTCTTGGCATATCGAGAATAATTCACTTAGAATGTCTGCTTTTTCATATGCAGATGCAAGATCAATTCTCAACACTCCCGTATCACCATTAAATCCCTCGATTGTTCCTATCGCTTTATTATTTTGGTTGAGAACGCTGAAGCGGATGAAATAACCATCATGATAAAACTTAATCCAATACGAGACTGTCTCCTTCATTTTTTCTATGGAATCAACATAAAAACCAAAGTCACAATTATCATCGTTCATATTCTCGACTGCTTGATAATCATGATAACAAGCATATAAATCGACATAGTCTTCTTCTTTTACCAACCTTAAAGTGAAGTTTTTGGTTTTAAAGACTGGACACTCAATATAAGGATTCTTCATAAAATTAATCTCCAAAATAATTCTTTATCAGGTTCTTTGTTGCTTACCTAATTTTAGTTCAAACGCCTGTTGTCTAGCCACTATTATGGCTGATAAATGAATAAAGAAGATGATAAATAAGCAATTAAACACAATGTTGTTGACTTTTTTGTCAGTATAGTGCTGACTATACATATATCTCTTTGCGCTGCATTACACTTCATTAAACCGGAGTGCGAGATCAACAGTACAAACTGAGCAGGCGATACCTGGAAAGGTGTGGGGCCGGGCCACTATTAACGGGTGGCAACAGAATTGCATGAATGCATATCTGTGGGACAGTGCGTATGTTCCATGGATATGCTTTTTTATAAACTATATCCTTAGAACAACGAACTCAATGGAGTGCCACAAGAGAAGCCAAGACACCGTCACGCTCAATAAAGCGACGGGAAACGGAGGATTCTTTTATGACTAACACCGAAAAGAAAATGGTCGGATTGACCTCAGAAGAGGTCGCGTTGCGGCAGCAACAGTATGGGAAAAATGAACTAACACCGCCGAAGAAACATAGTTTGATAAAAACTATTTTTCACACGCTTTGCGAGCCGATGTTCCTTTTGCTCATCATTGCTTCTGTCATCTATTTTGTTCTGGGCGAACCACGAGATGGAGCGATAATGCTCATTTTCGTCATCGCCATGATTAGCATTGATATTTTTCAGGAATGGAAAACCGACAAAACTCTCAATGCATTAAAGGATTTATCTGCTCCCCACACCACGGTCATTCGCGATGACAAAGAGCAGGTCATAGCCAGCACTGATCTCGTTCCTGGAGATGTGATGTTGATTTGTGAAGGAGTGAAAATTCCCGCGGATGGAAGTGTCCTTAAATGTGCGGATCTCTGCGTCGATGAATCATCACTGACTGGTGAAGCCGAAGGAGTTTGGAAGGTCACGATTGAAAAGGCTGAACCCACTAACGATTATTGGCGAAAAGATTATTGCTACGCTGGAACGCTAGTTACGCAAGGAAGCGCCGCGATATTAGTGGATAAAACTGGGCCTTTGACAGAATACGGAAAGATTGGAGTTGGTGTCGCCTCCGCTCCGACGGAGAAGACTCCTCTTCAAAAACAAACTGGCAAATTAGTAAAAACCTGTGCGATTATCGCTGGAGTTTTATTTGTCCTTGTCGGTATTATCACGTGGTTCAATCTCTCGGATCATGAGTTCTTTGATCGTTTGATTGAAAGTATTCTTTCTGGTGTTACTCTCGCTATGGCTATGATACCCGAGGAATTCCCTGTTATCTTAACCGTTTTTCTTTCGATGGGGGCTTGGCGACTAGCGAAGAAACATTCGCTTGTTAGAAAGCTTCCCAGTGTTGAAACACTCGGTGAGGTTTCGGTTCTCTGCGTCGATAAAACTGGCACAATCACAATGAATCAGATGACTGTTCAAAAATCATGGACAGCGGTCGGTGATGAACATACTTTGCTCGAAACAATGGGGCTCGGCTGTGAAACAGAGGCTTATGATCCAATGGAAAAAGCCATGCTCCATTACTGCAACGAACATCAGATGACAACTGAGCACTTATTCTCTGGTCGATTTGTATCTGAGTATGCTTTTACCAATGAACTAAAAATGATGGGGCATGTTTGGCAAAGAGAGGGAAAATACATCATTGCCGCCAAAGGGAGCCCGGAACGCATTTTAACTATTTGTAATCTTACTGATAAAGAGAGGAAAGAAGCCGAAGACAAAATCATCGCTCTTTCTTCGGAAGGACTCCGCGTCATTGCAATTGCGGCGGGATATCCCCATAGCGAAGCCGAAATTCCAGCTTCAATTTTAGATTGTCGTCTTACTTTGCTCGGCCTTATCGGCCTGACTGATCCGCCACGAGAAAGTGTTAAAAAAGATATTGCCGTTTGTACCAAAGCCGGCATCCGTGTCGTCATGATTACGGGAGATAACGGCGTCACTGCTTCCGCTATCGCTAAAAAGATTGGCATGCCGAATAGCGATCACATTATCACTGGTGATATGTTAGAAAAAATGACAGACGAAGAACTATGCCAAGTTGTTAAAGATGTCTCCATTTTTTCACGCGTTATTCCCGAACATAAGATGAGAATTGTCAAAGCCTTCAAGCAAAATGGTGAGATTGTCGCGATGACTGGTGACGGCGTCAACGACGCTCCTGCCCTTAAATATGCTGACATCGGTATTGCTATGAGCAAGCGCGGAAGCGAAGTATCTCGTGAAGCAGCGGACTTGATATTGATGGATGATAATTTCACCACCATCGTCGAGACTATCCGTGATGGAAGACGTATTTATGATAATATCCGCAAAGCCGTGGGATATGTTTTCACTATTCATATTCCAATCGCTTTTTCCTCACTATTAGCACCGCTACTTGGCATCCCTCCATCTGCTCTCCTTTTGCTGCCACTTCAAGTGGTGTTGCTTGAGGTATTGATAGATCCGACTTGTTCAATTGTTTTAGAGCGTCAACCCGCTGAGAAAGATATCATGGAGCGAAAGCCTCGCCATCCCAATGAAAAGCTTTTGACGGCTCAACTCCTCATCAAAAGTATTATTCAAGGTCTTGTGGTATTTGCCGCCTCTTTCGGAGCGTATTATTTTACCCTTGGGGGAAATCCCGACAACGCCCCAATTGCTCGTTCGATGGGACTAGCGGTCATCATGCTAGCAAACCTGTTCTTAGTTCAAGTTAATAGTTCCAATCATGATTTCGCTTTTCAATCGATGATTAGACTCGCTAAAGATAAGGTTATGTGGGCGGTAAATATCGGAACGCTCGCTCTTCTCGCTGTTATTCTCTATACGCCTCTTTCAGGCCTGTTAAAGTTATCAGCATTATCGGGTCTACAAATCTTGATTGCCCTCGGTCTCGCCGCGGCTTCGGTGCTGTGGTATGAACTGGTCAAATTGATAAAGAAAATACCTAAGCGATCATAAAAGGAATTTAAGAAACGAATCCTATCGAAATATTCACAATAATTTAAATTAAAGAACGATAATGAATGAAGAAAAGGACATAACACTAGGAAGGGAGATTACCTATGTTAAAACACTATATTTCTAGTCAAGAGGGACTAAGCGAGATCGAAACGATGCAAAAAGGCTGTTGGGAGGCTTTGACGAAACCCACTGAAGAGGAACTCGTGGCGGTTGCCACCAATTATCAAATCGATATTGATTTGCTCCGAGCAGCACTTGATAAAGACGAGCGTTCAAGAATTGATAACGACACCGGTTATACGATGATTTTAGTCAACATTCCCACCATCGATGAAAATAGTGAAACGGAACTTTATTGCACCATCCCTTTTTCCATTATTGTTGTCGAAGACGCTGTCATTACTGTCTGCAGTGAACATACGCCCATTATCGACACTTTCATTAATGGAAAAGTAAAGAATTACCATACGCAGATGAAATCGCGTTTTGTCCTTCAGCTATTGTATCAAGTCGATGCCCTTTATTTGCAACATCTCCGCAGTATCGATAGAAGAAGTGATGAAGTCGAAACAAAGCTTCATAAATCCACGCAAAACCGCGAATTAATCGAATTATTGAAACTTGAGAAAAGTCTTGTTTACTTTACGACAGCTCTCCGCTCCAATGAAACAGTTTTAGAAAAGTTAGTTCGCACTGACTTAATCAAGAAATATTCTGATGATGCTGAATTGCTCGATGATGTCATCGTCGAAAATAAGCAGGCTATTGAAATGACCAATATCTATAGCGGAATTCTCAGTGGCATGATGGACGCCTTTGCCTCAGTCATCTCAAACAATTTAAACATCGTGATGAAAGTGCTTGCCATCGTCACCATCGTCATGTCAATTCCAACAATGATCTTCAGTGCCTATGGCATGAATGTCAATTCCGGTGGGATGTTATTTGCCGATAGTCCATGGGGATTTTCTATCATCATCGGCATCACCGCGATCATCGTCATTATCATGGCCATCATTTTTACTAAATTGAAATTATTTAAATAATCAATGCCTTTAAAAGATAAGTGAGTAAATTAATATGAAAAAATTCATACTAAATATTTCTATGCAAAGAAGCAAAAAATATTTTTGTCAAAAATATGGGGATGACTGGTTTTATACATTCAAGAAGTCATCCTCTCAAAACTTTAAAACCATCAATGCCAAAATACCAAATATCGGAAAGAGCGTCTTCTCCATGAATTATCAATTCGCTCCTGCCTATATCGCTTGGTATCTTTCCTTACGGGAACTTAACCTAACTCCCGAAGAAATTGACAAAAACATTTGGACGCTAAATGAAAACTTGATGATGATCTCAAAGCCTCTTTTGAAACTATGCGGGAAAATATACTTTAATGGTTTCAAACGAAAAGCTTTAAAACAAATTCGTCGTCAGAAAAACGGCCAAACTCATCCTTATGATTGGAAAATTGATTTCAAAGAAATCGATAAAAACAGTTTTGAAAGTAATATCTATGAATGTGCCTTCAAAAAGCTAGCTCGTGACTTTCATGTGGAGGCAATGCTCCCCGGAATTTGTCGAATGGATTATCTCACAGCCCACTTAATGGGAAATGGCTTTATCAGAACTAAAACGCTGGGAGATGGCGACGATCGATGCAACTGTCAGTATTTCAAGACTGGAGATTGTGATTGGTCGCCAGAACGTGGATTCACGTCAAGAAAATAGTTGTGATCGAGTTCGCTAACAAATTGACATTCAAAGGTTCGCCATCAATTGATAAAGAAAGAGTATAGTCATCACTGCTCCCATTTTGCATAATGACGACTATGGAATCTTTATTTTTCACCGCTAAAGCGTAAACTTGTTTTGGCAAGTGGCTGACGACATTCAAAATCACGGAGTCATGCTCGATATAATGGGCAAAATGATAGAGATAATAATAGGAAGTGTTATAGATTAATTGATGGGTTTTTTTATCATATAAAATCGGAGCTTCACACCAGTTATCGACATAGGTTGGACCACCTTTTTCATCAAGCAGAATATTCCAATCGAGAAACATTTCCGTATAGTGATTTAAACCCTCGATAATGTTATATCCATATATCTCTCCATTATGGTAATCATTGAGACTTTTTTTATTGTAATTGAGGGTTAATTCGACACACCCTTCAGTGAAATAGATGTGCTGGTGAGGAAACTCATGATGAATCTGATCTAAATTAGCGAAATTATCGCTGACATACCAGTGATAAGATACGGCGCTGACTAACTGACAAACTTCCTTGTCGCTTAGAGTGATTTTTGCCCTGATATAAGCTCGATCTTTATTGTGTTCCCAAATGCAAATTTGAGGATTTAAATTCTCGTTGATGAGGTATCTATGAAGGTGATTTTTAATGAAATTTCCTTCCTCTTCAGCCGTCACTTCCAAAGAGTCCCATCTTTGAATCGCTTCCGGTTCATTTTGGATGGAAAGAAAATTAATCGGATTGCCAGTTTCTTTCATTTTTTTAAGATAAGTAGCGATATAGTTGGCCCACTCATCCACATATTGTGGCAAGAGCTTGCCCCCGTGGCATCGGTCATTATTTGATTTCATCCACGCTGATGGAGACCAAGGGGTGGCATAGAGCAGGAAATTAGGTTGATAATGTCGGATATCTCTTAAAAGAGAAATCAACATTTGCTCTTCTTCTAAAGTAAATGTTTTTAAATCGTGACTATCATGAGAATAATACTCATATTGCCTATCGCTGAAGTCACAGGAAGAAATATGCACTCTTCCCAAGCGATAGTTTAATCCCTGAGGGGAAAAATATCTTTCCAATAACTCTTTTCTTTGGGCGGTAGATAAGAGACGATAGTTGATTTGAACCGAGCGAGTTAACGCTCCTCCAAAGCCAATGAATCGCTGCTTCTCATCCGTGGTGTTAATGATGAGAGAATACTCGCTAGGTCCTAATGAAAGTAGCTCTTCTAGAGAGAGTTTTTTTATTTTTTCACCACGGGCTTTTGATGTCCTGATAATTTCCATATTTATGCCTGTCGACAATTGACTTTTAAGAGATGGTCATATTCTTTGAATTCATAGATTCGCCCATCGATTATGAGACTTTTTGCCATATTAGAAGCGGCACTATCATCGATCCAATAAGGAACGCCATTGCCGTCTTCAATCATGACATCGTACCAGATATCGTTATTGGGTAATGAGGTTAAATCTAAAGAGATGGGAAACACATCATCTTGAATTGGAGATGAGACTCTAAAATCAGCATTGTCTTTCACTAACAAATGAAGGGATGATAAGTCATTTCCGAGATAGGAGGCTTGATAGGTGAGATAAGGTTTGTTATCGATGTTCACTAAGTCGACAATCTCACTATTTTCTTGGATGATATTTCCCTTAAATGTAACGGAGGAGGAATAAAAGGTCGTGATATCATTTTTTCCATCCATCACAAAATAATAATACGGTTCATCAAGGGAAGGAGAAGTATCAACATATTCTTCCGTTAAAATCGCGAGGTTTTCGAGATTGATCTTCGTGGCGGTGATGTCAAAAGTCGAAGCGCTTGAACGATAGAGGCTTTTCCCAAATGGATCGCAAAAACTCGACCACGAGGTCTGCCGGTTAAGACCAAAAGAACATTCGATGTATTCATTCTCACTTCCCACATACTCAATCTGAGGCATCATGGAAGGAATCGTGAGATTGATGTGACCGGAGTTATCGGCGTTTTTA
>JBAYDQ010000023.1:0-7443 GCA_041668145.1 Bacilli bacterium
ACCACCAATGTCAATGATTTATCTAAACTTGGCGTTTTAGATGGCATGAGCGAGACAGATCAATTACTACTTTTTGATTTTTAAAGTAGCACCTCGGGAAGTAGCACAGCTTGGTAGTGCGCTTGGTTCGGGACCAAGAGGTCGTGGGTTCGAATCCCATCTTTCCGACCATTATGATTGAAACTTCCCCATAAATTTTGCCCGATTAGGGTAGAATGAAAGGGGATTTTTTATGAAATATACTCTGAAAGAAAAACTCAAATATGTAAAGATGCATGTTGAGGAAGATGTTCCATTATGGGAAATATATTACACCTACGATTTTCGTCTTAGCGATTTAAAATACTTATGCAAACTTTATAGAATGTGGGGAGAAGAACCGTTTCTTAAAGAAGAAGGTACTAGATCTTGTTACACAAGAGAGCGGAGTTGAAAATTATGTTTCATTAAAAGTGTGGGGGTGTTAAAATCATATCAAACTCTATCACCTAGACAGATTATAATGATAAATGTGATACATATGGTGTCACATTTCTTGTTGTATAGTTAGTTACATGTTTTATTAATTACATGTGAGAATCTCAATGTCTCTGGTAAGTAGTAAAATATGAAAAAGAGGAATAACATCAATGAAATACATGACTTTTAATTCATCATGTTCTTATGCGGCACTATCAAACATGTTGGTCAACTTTGACATCGACACAACTGATCGAGAGATAGCGCTTAAGATGAAATTACCTTATATGTTTGATTTAAAAAATGGTATTTTTATGTCAGGACCAATGCTTCAATCTGAAGAGTGGTTTAATTTATTTTTAAATCCCCTTGGATTAAAGTTTATTGAGATTAGTCTTAATAAAGATTTAGTCCCTAATTATTTAAGAAAAAACAAAACCGCCATGCTCGGAATAAAATTAGATAACGGAAATAAACACGCTGTTGTGTATCAGAGAAAAGATGGAGACAAATTAGTTTTTTTAAACAACAAACGAGAAAATGTAAACGTTCCAGATGAAATATCTTTTGCTGATAATGAATTGATTGACAGGTTGGACGATCTAGTAACAATTGGAACATTAACTAAAATTGAACCAATTGATGTAAATATTAATTCGAAACTTGAAACATCTATCATTGTCCTAGAAAAAAATTTGGAAGAAATAAAGAAAATAAGTAATGTTTCTTTAACGACAAATGAAATTAAAGGAAAACTAAATACTTTGTTTAGACCATTGTTTTTGGATTCAATTGATATGTTGAAATTAATCGATGAAGTAGATCTAGCAAATGGATATAAAAAGTTTCAGGATGAACTAATGTCACTTATGCGAAAAAACAATGATGGTTTAATAAAGTTAAAAGACTATATATCGATAAAAGAATTAGAAGTATCAACAAGCAAATACATAAACATAATGGAGAGGATTAAAGAATAAACTTAATGGAGAGATATATTATGAAAAAAATTGAAACAGAGCATTATATTTTTACTTATCAAGAAAAAGGTGAAGCCGAAAAAGACATCAAAAAAATTGCCTCTGAACAGGAAAATTGTTTTCAGTTAATCTGTTCAGAACTAAAAGTTAAAATGGAAAACAAAATTCATTATTTCTTTCTTGATTCTCCAAAGGAAGTGGGAAAGCTTTATGGAGACAACGAGCCATGCAACGGCTTTGCCGATGAAAACGATAATATATATGCCGTCTATAATAAAGATATCAAATGCATTGGCCCTCATGAGGATGTTCATATCATTTCTGCAAGAATTGGGTGGCCCAAATCGAATTTTCTCATCGAAGGATTAGCGATGTATTTTGATAAGCAATGGTGGGGAATAGATAATGATTTCTGGACCAAGTTCTATAAAGGTGAAATAGAAATATCTATATCTAGTCTTTTGCAAAATGAAAAGTTTAATTCAGTCGATTGTTCTTTGTCTTATCCAGTAGCGGGATCTTTTACAAAATTTCTTATCCAATCGTATGGAATTGATTTATATCTTCAACTCTATAAAAGTCAAGATGATGACTATCTAAAAACATTTAAATGTCTCTATGGAAAAACCATTGACACAATCGAAAATGAATATTGGAATTATATTAAGAGCATTAATTTATCGGAAAATGATAAAAATATCTTAAGAAACAAACTTAAAGAAAATAGTGTCATTTTTTAAAAAAAACTTCATGTTTGACTAACAAACGAAAAAGTTCTTTTTGCTATATATAATCATTAAGATTTTTTAGTGAATATTTTTTGTTTTTTTAACCATGATTTCAAGGGCTTTTTCGAGTGCTTCTTTTTCATCGAGAAGAAGGGATAATTGTTGATCATTTGATAATAAATAATCAATGGAAACATTAAAGAGTTTTGAAATCGTTCTTAACGCCATAAAGTCAGGTTCAAAAATACCATTTTCCCAATTCGACCAGGTATTTCGAGAGACATTTAAAATCTTTGCGCATTGCTCTTGACTCATCCCATGATCTTTACGGACTTCGGCTAATCTTTCCCACTTTGTGTTCATACACAACATAATAAGCTTTGTTTGGCATAATGTAAGAAAATGTAAAGTAAGAATGTATATAAAATGTTGAATAGACAAGTTAAGCTTGTTAAAATAATATAAATGCTTAGTTAAGCGTTTTATCAAATAAAACATCAATCAAATGGAATGATTAGGAACAACGAAACTTCTCATTCACTGACGATATAAAATGATGCACTCAATTTTTTAAAAATAGCTTTAAAAAGTTGTGGCAAAATAGATTTTTGAATAGAGTGAGAGAAGGGGATGTCTCTCATGGCTGATCAAGAATTTAGGGAAAGCAGTAATAATTACGATTATTGGCTGCTTTTTTTGTTTTCTTTTCGATTGATAATTTAAAGTTATTAAATCACATTTTATCCATTATTTTGTTTATTCGTTTTCGAATAAATAAAGTTTTATATGTGCTCATCTACTGGTATAATTAACTATATTATGGCCTCAATCGTAAAACTTGCAACTAGAAGAATTGAAACGCGATCGAGCTTTGACCGACGTGTTCATGAGGTCGACTTTTTACGAGGATTTTTAATTATCATGGTCTTAGTTGACCATATTTTTTGGAATTTAAAGCATTTTGGTTCGATGTGGTATCAGACTTCAAACGAAACGAATACGATCTATAAATTCTTCCAAGATTTCTTCGGCTGGTATTGGACTTCCGATGCTCGTGCCGTTATACAGCCAACTGTCTTGATGGCCTTTTGCTTTGTATCAGGAATCTCTTGTGCTTTCTCTCATAACAATTGGAAGAGAGCGTTTCAAACTTTGATTGTTTGGTTTTTAATTGCGGTCGTTTCTAATATCGGACAAGCCTTAGGCTTCTTCTCCGCTCAAGGAACCATTAGAGTTGATTTCAATATCATTGGTGTCTTGGCTTTCTGTATGCTGTTCTATTGTTTGGTACAAAAACGTTCATGGAAAGCTTTGGCGGCGGGAACTCTCATTGCCTTTTTATTGTCATGGTATTTTATTCCTGTGATGGCTCATAATTTTATTAATTATTTTGGTTCATCAAAAGTCGTTCATGCCGAGCACGTTGAAATCGTTCCCAATTTTTATTTTCCTCTTTTTTGGGAACCGGCCTCAATGTTTGGTGGGTCAGCCCAAGCTGATTATGTTCCTCTTTTTCCCTATATTATGTTTTTCTTTGGCGCTGCTTTAATTTCTTATTTTGTTTATCGGCCTCATAAAAGATCGCTTTTTCCTCGTGGCAATTGGGAAAAACCCATTTGTTTTTTAGGTCGCCATACATTGCTTATTTATATTGGACATCAATTTGTTTTGATGGCCCTTTTCAATCTAATCAATCTCGGTGTGATGGCATATTATTAGGAGGATAACTATATGTTCGAAAATTTATCACTGTATCAAGCTGTTCAAACATCTGTGAAAAATACTCCGTTTGGCAAAGCTATTTATTATCAAGGAACGCAAATTTCTTATCGCACTTTCGATAAACTTATTAATCGGATGGCAGATATTTTAGTCAATCGTTTAGGCGTAAAACGAAATGATGTAATTCTTATTGCTCAACCCAATATTCCCGACACTCTTATCTTGATTTATGCCGTTAATAAAATTGGGGCCATCGCTAATCTTGTTCATCCTTTTACTCCCTATAATCAAATTCGGAGTATCATGGAAAAAACCAAAACTAAAGTAGCCTTCTTATTTGAGCAAAGGGTGGCCAAGGAAGTCGATAAATATCGCGAGATTGCTGATCGTATTTATGTGACGAGAATTGAAGACTATCTTCCCCCTCTCAAAAAAGCAATTTATCATCAATTTATGAATCGGGCCATCCGCAAAAAACTCGGACATTGGCGGGGCAAATTTAAAGGTTTCAAATATCTCTATCAATTAAAGCCCACTGGACAATACGTTCCCACTGTGGAGAATAAATCCAAAGAAATTTCCGTTTATCTTCATAGCGGTTCAACAACCGGCGAGCCAAAGATCATCTGTCTTTGTGACGAGAATTTTAATTTCATTGTCGATCAAACTGATGTGGCAACTTGTTTGCCACGCGAGAAACTTAAATATCAAGCCATGCTCAGTGTTTTGCCAAGTTTCCATGGCTTCGGATTCTGCATGACAATGCACAATAGTCTCACCAACTCGATGAATTGTGTTTTAATTCCTAAATTTTCGCCTAAAGAAGTGGTCAAAACGATGAATAAAACGAAAGTAACATTGTGCGTTGGCGTACCAACGATGTATGAAAGTCTCGTTGATTACGAACCATTTCGCGAATCAAAGAAATTAAAGAATTTATTAGTGTGTTTCTCGGGTGGCGATACTTTATCGGCTGATTTAAAGAAACGTTTTGATGACGCGATGAAAAAACAAGGTTCAACCTGCCAAGTTTTTGAAGGTTATGGGTTAACTGAATCAGTGGCTGCGATTTCTATCAACACCTTTGAACATAATCGGCTTGGTTCTATTGGCTATCCACTACGCGAAGTATCTTTCTGCATCGTGGATGAAAATGGACAAGAGCTCCCGCTTGGTGAAGTTGGCGAGGTGACGATTAAGAGTCCAGCGACGATGGTTAGTTATTTAAATGATGAAGTGGCGACGAAAAATGCCATTCGTGATGGGTGGCTTTATACTGGTGATCTTGGTTATATGGATAAAGACGGATATATCTTCTTTAAATTGCGAAAGAAAAGAGTTATTAAAGTTTCAGGTGTGGGTGTTTTTCCCACTGAAATTGAGGCCTTAATCAATCATATTCCCGGAGTCAAGAATTGCTGTGTTGTGCAAATTCCTGATTCTCGCTTACAATCGGCGGTCAAAGTTTTTGTGGTAGCTGATTATTTTGACGAACAAGAAATGATCAACCAGATTATCGATACCTGTCGAAAATATCTTATTCGTTGGGCGGTTCCAAAAGAAGTGGAATTTATTGATAAATTACCAATGACGTTGTTTAATAAAGTTAACTTTGTTAAATTACAACAAGAAGAAGACGCGAAACGCCAAAAGAAAGAAGATAAATGATGAAAAAAAGATTTCTACCTTTAGTTATATTGAGTGTTTTTGCCTTATCAGCCTGTGATTTTAATAGGCCTATTAATCAATATATTGATGTCACAAGTGTCAATTTGAATGAATCAAGCCTCACTCTTGATATCGCTGAAACTGAAACTTTGATTGCGACTATTACTCCGAGTAATGCCACTAATCAAGATGTTAATTGGTCCATTAGCGATAGCGATATTGCCACTGTTACTCAAAATGGCTTGGTGACTGCTTACGCCGGTGGTCAAGCGACAGTCACTGTCGAAACGGTTGACGGTAACTTTACGGATACTTGTCTCGTTACAGTTAATTATCCTGTCGATATTTATGCTGTTTCATCGGTCAGTCTCGATCGAACATCGTTATCGATGAATGTTGAAAACACCGCCACTTTAACACCAACAATTTTCCCAAGCACGGCCACCAATAAAAATGTCACTTGGTCAAGTTCTAATAGCGCGATTGTTTCCGTAAATAATAGTGGATTGCTAACCGCTGTTGCTGAAGGAAACGCCACGATTACTGTCACGACAGTCGATGGTGGTTTTACAGCCACTTGTGCCGTTCGCGTTAGTGCTGATATTACTGATCCTAACCAAATGTGGGATACTACTCAAGACAGTCAAAGAACAGGAACTAAAAATCTTGATTTTTACAATTTAAATGATTTTCATGGAGCGACTGAATTTGATAATGACAGTTATGAGCCTGGCATTAAAAAACTTTCAACATATTTAAAAGACGCTCAATCACAAAATGAAAATGGTTTTGTTTTAACTAGTTCTGGTGATATGTGGCAAGGGAGTGCTGATAGTAACATCACTCGCGGACGCTTAGTTAATGATTGGATGAGTCTTCTTGATTTTTCTGCGATGGCGATTGGCAATCATGAATTTGATTGGACAACCGATGTTATTGATAGCAATCAAGCTTCTGCTACTTTTCCTTATTTAGCCTGCAACATTATTGAAGACTCCACAAACGAACCCGTTAGTTGGGCTCAGCCATATACAACAATTACTCGAAAAGGTGTCCATATTGGCATTATCGGAGCGATTGGTGAAGGTATTACAAACGATATTTTAGCCACTAATGTCCAAGGTTTATCTTTTGTTGATCCAACGAGTTATGTTTCACATTGGTCGACGTATTTACGTTCTAATGGGGCTGATATTATTTTGTATTTGCTTCATGATAGTGTTACTAATATCTCTTATACTGAAGGTAGCGCTGTTGATGCTATTTTTGGTGGTCATACTCATACTGGTGAAACAAATATTAATTCTAGTAGTTCCTCATATGTCAGCACTAGTTTTTCAACCCCAGCCATTCAAGCATGGTCCAATGGCAAAGATGTTGGTCATATTTCTTTGACTTATAGTTTTTCCTCTTCTTCCGTCACGAGTAGAGATGGAGAAATTCTTGATACTCGTTCCTTTACAATTGACTCGTTAGTGGATGATAGTGCCACTGCCACTCTTTATCAAACATATTTAGATAATGAAATTTCAGCGATTAAAGATGTGGTTTTGCTAGAAAATGGTCCTGGCATTGACAAATACGATATTCCCAATATTTATAATCAATACGCTTATAAGTTTTTTAAAGATGTCAAAGACACTAGCGATGCCTACGACATTTTTGCCATTCAAACGAACAGCGCTCGTGCCTCGATTGCGAGTGGTGATATCACTTATGGCATGATATATAAAGCTTTACCTTTTGATAATTATCTTTATCTCGTCAGCGTGAAAGGTTATGACATCGCCAACACTTTATCAAATTATGGATATTTTTATCTTCCCTCACAAAACTCTCAAATTAGTGGATATAGTCTCTCTAATTATGTCAATTCCTCACAAACA
>JBAYDQ010000024.1:0-7375 GCA_041668145.1 Bacilli bacterium
CCATATAATCATTTAAAAGGCATCGGTCAAAATGTTTATCGCATCACGAAAATTGCTGGAAATTTAGTAGTTGATATTCACGCCGTTCAAGGTAATCCGATGGCTTATACAGTCACTTTCGCTGTTCCAGAACATGTTTCTTTAGAAATCTATGCTAGTTCCGAAGCGGAATTGCCAGAAGAAGAAACTGTGGCTTATTCTCGCGATGGAGATTCGGGAGCTTATCTCAACGATGGGGAAGGACAAGTTAATTTTAAGATCATCCCTGACGATAACTATTATTGTAATCTTGGTAATAGCGCTATCTTGGAGAGCACTTATTCCAATCTTAAAGCATGTGGTGACAATTGGTACCGCATCACAAAAATTACCGGTAATTTAAATGTTACATTGCCGATTAGCGACACATTACCTGAGCATTTCTTAGCCACTTTTGTCAGCGATGAACATTGCTCAATTACTTCTTATGTATCGGAAGAGGCTACTTTAGAAAACATCGGTCTTGCACCTGCAACCACCGCTTATGTTCGCGATGGGACAAGTGGGGAGATTATCGTTGATACCATCGATGGAGGCAAAGTTTATTTCTCAGTCATCGTCGATGATGGGTATATCGAAACTGTCAATGTTTCTGGAACATATAAGAGTTTAAAAGCGGATGTTAATGATGATGGCGATCCTTTCTATTATTTGACAAAGTGCACCTCTGACTTAACGATTACCATCACGACTTCTTTGCAAATAGTCTAATGACTTCTCCATAACTAACAACATATAAGGACTAGATATCTAGTCCTTTTCTTATAAGATTATTTTGTTATTTTTGTGTATAATAAAAATAATATGCATCCCAAATTATTTGGCGTTATTGATTCCTATTCAGTCATGATGGTTCTTGCCGTTCTGGCCGCTTTTATTTTACTCTTCATTTTTCTTTATAAAAGAAAGACCACTCAAAAAGAGATTATTGATATCGTTATCTGTGGTTCTTTTGCAGTGACAACAGGTTTGATTTTTGCCATTTTGTTTCAAAATCTTTATGAATTTGTTCAAGATATAAATAATTATCATTGGACATGGGGCATGACTTTTTATGGCGGTCTTTTCGGTGGAGTCTTTGGCTATCTTTTAATGTATATCATCTATATCCGTCGACAAGCAGATGGCGATATTAGGAAGATGCTCATCATCGCTCCGGCTTGTATCACTTTAGCGCACGCTATTGGAAGAATCGGTTGTTTTCTCGAAGGCTGTTGTTATGGCGTTGAGACCACTGAATGGTATGGTTTATATTTTCCGTCGTTAGGAAGAACCGTCATTCCCACGCAGTTATACGAATCAATTTTCCTTTTTATCTTAAGCGCTGTTTTGATTTTTCTTGCTTTCAAAGTTAATTATCACTATACCTTTGTTATTTACTTAGTCGCCTATAGTGTCTTTCGCTTTCTCATCGAATTCATTCGCGGTGATGAAAGAGGAGCTTTTCTCGGCATTTTCTCTCCGAGTCAAATTTGGTCGATGGTCTTATTTGTCGCCGCTATTCCCTTATTCTTTATTCTGAAAAATATTATTTTTAAGGACAAAGTTCATGAGCAAGCGTAAAGTTATCGATTATCTTTTAATCTTTTTCTTATTTATTTTTCTCAACACTTTTCCTTTGTCTGATTTAACAAATAATCCTTGGATATGGTTTAGCGTTTATTGCGTGATGAATGTCGCTTTTCTAGTGTTTTTATATTTCTTTGTTAAAAAAAGAAGTTGCTTAGTTATCTATCCTCGAGGATTACGAAAAAAGAATCTCTGGCTTTTATTACCTCTCATCGTCGTGAGTGCTTCTAATTTCATCTATTTACTTTTTATTCCTTCTGATGTGACTTCTACTTTGAGTTGGACTTTTCCTCTCTATGTGGTTTTAACCATCTTTACGGCTCTTAAAGAAGAGGCCATCTTTCGCCTTCTTCTCATTCCGAATTTAGATAAAGTTCATCATCGTTTTTGGCGCATTATTCTCAGTTCCGCCATTTTTGGTATCGCTCATCTCAGTAATTTTCTCATTACTTTCGATGTGACATATCTCCTTCAAATTGTCTATACTTTTGGCTTTGGCATTATTCTTGGATTCATTTACGAATATGGTCGCAGTTATCTCGTGTGTGTCATCTTCCATTTCGTTTTTAACACGATTAATGGAACCATCTTTGAAGCCATCGCACCCACAACCACCAATTTCCCTCTTTATCTCATGATTAATGTGGCTATCTCCTTAGCGGCCGCCCTTTACTTGTTCGTCATCTATTGGACCGTTTTGCGCAAAGAAAAAAGATTAGTTGATGAGATGACTATTAAAACAATTTAGTAAATAAAACCCCCTCTTGTTTGAGGGGGGATTCTTTTATTCTAATTCGAAGGCACCAGTATAGAGCTGATAATATGTTCCATGGTGAACAATCAAATCTTTATGATTACCGCGTTCGATGATTTGACCATGATCGAGAACCATAATCGCTTCGCTGTTTTGAATAGTCGAGAGACGGTGAGCGATGACAAAGACGGTGCGGCCTTCCATCAATTTATCCATACCTTGTTGGACGAGTTTTTCGGTTCTTGTGTCAATTGAAGAGGTTGCTTCATCAAGAATCATCACGGGCGAATCCGCGATCGCAGCGCGAGCGATGGACAGAAGTTGTCTTTGTCCTTGCGATAGATTAGAGCCATCTCCGCTTAACATTGTCTCAAAACCTTTAGGAAGACGAGTAATGAAGTCATAAGCATTGGCAATCTTCGCGGCTTGATAAACCTCTTCATCACTAGCTTCCAATCGCCCATAACGAATGTTCTCCATTACGGTGCCAGTAAAGAGATTGGTATCTTGTAAAACAATGCCTAAAGAGCGACGCAAATCAGCTTTTTTGATCTTATTGATATTAATACCATCGTATCTAATTTTGCCATCGGCAATATCGTAAAAACGATTAATGAGGTTTGTAATCGTCGTTTTTCCCGCTCCGGTCGCGCCGACAAGAGCGATCTTTTGACCAGGATGAGCGTAGACACAAACATCTTTTAAAACGCGCTTATTTTCAGTATAACCAAAATCGACATGATCGAGAATGATATCGCCTTTTAAAGGACGATATTCAATATGACCATCTTTATGAGGATATTTCCACATGTAGTCATGGGTGTGTTCATCAGTTTCGACAAAAGTTCCATCGCTACTTTGAATGACATTTGTAAGATAGACATAACCATTATCTGTTTCGGGTTTCTCATCGATAAGATCAAAGCATCGCGAAGCACCCGCCATGCCCATAACAATGAAAGTGATTTGTTGCGATAAGTTGCCAATATTGTTATTAAACATTCGATTGAGCATTAAGAAGCCAACGATGGTGGAGTTAAAAGCAACAGCGTTTAAATGCATATCGACCAATCCGCTTGTGAGAGTGAGATTTAAAAAACCTGGAATAGCGAAGATTAAAAACCCCATTAATGCGGATAAAACATAAGTGAAATTACCGATGTTGCCATTGATTGGCATCGTGATGTTACCGGCGACATTAGCACGAGTAGAGAAAGCGCCAAGTTCGTCATTGAGTTTATCAAATTCTTGAGCGGATTTTTCTTCATGACAGAAAACTTTAATGACTTTTAGACCATTGATTGATTCTTCGATATTACCTTCAACAATGCCAACAGCTCTTTGCTGCTTGACGAAGAAGCGCGCTGCACGTCCTCCGACAACTTTTGTATTCAACAAAATTAAAACGGTGCCCAGCAAAACGATAAGCGTCATCCAAATGCTATTGATGAGCATGAGAATAAGACAGAAGAGAACAGACAATCCAGTTCTCAACATTTCAGGAAGAGACTGAGAGATAAATTGGCGAATGGTATCAATATCATTTGTATAGATAGACATAATATTTCCACGAGCGTGGGTATCAAAATATTTTATAGGCAAATCTTCCATGTGATTGAAAAGAGCTTTGCGGAATTTGTTTAAGAATTCTTGAGTGATGATGGCCATTGATCTCGTCCACCACCAGCTAGCAAAAATACCTAGTCCATATATACTCGTCATCATGATGAGAAGAATTGGAATATTACTCGTGATGGTAAAACTATTGCCCATGACCGAGGCAGTATAAAATCTCGTGATATCAAAAGCGTTGAAAGTTCCGCCATTGACTTTGATAGCTTCAGTTAAAACACCAGCGATGAGTCCGCTGAAAATAGAGGAGCAAAGATTAGCAAAGACATTAAAGACAATGCAAAAGGCGTTGACAATTAATCGCCTTGGATAATATTTAAATAAATATTTTAAAAGGCGCTTCATCGTTCCTTTTTTGGCTCGACCACGCTCTTTAATTTTGACTGGTGGCATTTTACTCATTACCTCCTACTCTATTTTGTGTATTGTAAACTTCTTGATAAATGGTATTCGACTGAATTAATTCATCATGAGTGCCGATGGCGTTGATTTTTCCATCGTTCATAATAATAATTTGATCAGCCTCTTCGATTGAAGAAATACGTTGAGCGATGACGATTTTGGTCATATCTGGCAAATCATCTTTCAGGCCTTTTCGAATGAGACGATCGGTCTTGGTATCAACCGCAGAAGTGCTATCATCTAAAATTAAAATTCGCGGTTTCTTTAAGATTGCCCGAGCGATGCACAATCTTTGTTTTTGGCCACCCGAAACATTGGTTCCACCTTGTTCAATTCGCGTTTTTAAACCATCGGGCAATTGTTTGATAAATTCTTGAGCTTGAGCAATTTGACAAGCTTTGGTCATTTCTTCTTCGGTAGCGGTTTCATTTCCCCACTGCAAATTGCTCGCAATTGTGCCCGAAAACAAGACATTCTTTTGTAAGACGACAGCAACATTATCGCGAAGGATTTCTAGATCATATTCTTTGACATCATGACCACCCACTGATACAACACCATCTGTCGCATCATAAAGACGAGAGACAAGGTTTGCAATGGAGGTTTTACCAGAACCAGTCGAACCTAAAATACCAATAAATTGGCCAGATTTAATGTGAATATTGATATTCTCTAATGTATTTTTTTCGGCTTTTAAGGAGTATTTGAAATTGACTTTATCGAAATTAATTGATCCGTCATTCATGGTCATAATCGGATCGAGAGGATTTTTGATGGTTGATTCTTCTTGAAGAACTTCACCAATTCGACGAACACCCTCTAATGACATGGCCAGCATGACTAAGATGGCCGCTATCATCAATATCGACATCAAAATTTGAATGCCATAAGTCAACAAAGCGGAAAGCTGTCCGATGGAGACGCCGTTAAATATCGCGATAGAATTGGTGGCATCCCACCCAGCGGTGGTGGAAATTAAATAAGAACAAATTGAGACGACCAATAAGTTAGAGATATGAACTGTCGTGTTCATCAAAGGATTATTTAACGAGATTAATTTCTCAGCTTTGACAAAATCAAAAGTAATATTATCACTAGCTTTATTGAATTTGTCTTTTTCATAATTTTCACGTACATAAGATTTGACGACGCGGATGCCAGAGACGTTTTCTTGCACTGATTCGTTGAGCTTATCATAGCGTTTGAAAACACGGGTAAAGATTTTCATCGCTCCACGAATGATGAAATATAGTCCAATTCCTAACAAGGGGATAAGGGCGATAAAAACCCACGCTACTAAGCCCCCTGTCACAAAGGCCATAATACCGGAAAAGAGCATCATTAAAGGAGCTCTAAACACAATTCTTATACACATTTGAAATGATTGTTGGACACTTTGAATATCAGTCGTCATTCTAGTGACAAGAGATGAAGTCGAAAACTTATCGATGTTAGCAAAAGAAAATGATTCAATCTTCTTATAGAGATCACTTCTTAAGTTTGTAGCCAGGCCAACAGAAGCCTTGGCAGCGGTGCGACCTCCTCCCACTCCAAACAAAAGGGAGAACATTGCCATGACGATCATCGCAACTGTCAACCATAACAAGCTAACTTTGAAAGGGAGATTATCAACCTCATACATGGTGGTGAAGTCGCCAATTCCTCCCGTCATAATGGCAATATCAATAAAAATTGACATAACGAATGGCAAACAGCTCTCCATAAGAGCTTCACCGACCATAAAAATTGGTGTTAAAATAGCGTATTTTTTATATTGACGGACACTTTTAAGTATCAATTTAATTTTTTTCCACATCTTATTTTTTTCCTTCCATGTTTTCGATCATATGTTTAAGGCTTTCTTTAATTCGGTCTTTTTCATCTTTGGCAAATCCCTTCAATAATGTTTCTCGTATTTCGGCGTTGACGTTTTCAAAGGTGCAAACCGTTTTCTTTCCTTTTTCTGTGAGAGTTATCACATAACCATGATCGCGATCATTTTTTTGAATAAAACCATTATTGATTAAGCGATTAACTAGACCACTTACGGTGGATTTTGTCAAACGGAAATGCTCTTCAATATCACTTTGCCGAACGGTCATCTTGAGAACATTTGTATGGTAGTTGATAAAGAAAACAATTCTCCCTTGTTGACTTGTGAGACCTAAGCTCTCTAATTTGGCATTAAAAGAGAGTCCTAATTGTTTGTTGAGATAACGGAACAAACCGAGGATTTCAGCTTCTTTAATATTGGGGCATTGATTTTCTTTTTTCATATGTGAAATAAGTGTAAGGTTCGTATGCGAACTTGTCAATATGGAAAATTAAAAAAATCGCTCAATGACAATCGCCCGCGAGCAAGTTATAATCTTCATACAATTAATAATTATTAAGAAAAGAAGAATTATGAAAAAAATTATCAAAATGGCCATTTCCACTCTCGCTCTCATCTCCCTCAGCGCTTGCACAACCACAAACAATAATCCAGTTACTTTAACAAAAACCACTCTTGATTGCACATATGAAGATTATAATGCGAATAATATTTACCCGATTGATGGATCACCATCGGTTGGAACTACCAAACTTTTGATTATTCCAGTCTGGTTTACTAATTCCAATACTTATATTACTAATGCGACTAAGAAAGCTAATGTCTTATCAGATATTCAAGCCGCTTATCTTGGCACCACATCTCAAACTGGATGGCATAGTGTCAAATCATTTTACGAAACTGAGTCACAAAATCAATTAAGTTTGACCGCCACCGTTTCTAGTTGGTATGAATGCGGTCAGCCATCGACAAGTTATTATAGTGATACCACTGGTTCAAATAACACCATATCTTTAGTTAAAACAGCCTCTGATTGGTATTTTGCTAATCATCCAAATGAGTCACGAACCGATTATGACTGCAACGATAATGGTTATCTCGATGGTGTCATGTTAATTTATGCCGCTCCTGATTACGATGCTTTA